>JBFOLV010000067.1:0-7462 GCA_040830325.1 Kordiimonas sp.
AATTAGGTGTAATTGCACCGCAAGTACAAACGACTGTGGCTCAAACAGACGCATTAGGCACCCCTATAGCGCTAGACACTGACTTGGGAACGAACAGCTTAGCTACACTTGCCGAACTTGAACGTAAGATTATTGAGGACCGGATAGAAGCTTTTGACGGTAGCATACCAAAAGCTGCAGATTCTTTAGGCGTAAGCCCGTCCACTATTTACCGGAAAAAAGAAGACTGGGTTAAAAAGGGACTTTCTCAGGAAACTTCAGCTTCTTCTATTGCAATCTGAATATCTTTTAACGTCTTACCATATTCCAAAACTTTAGGCGCAATAAGCACTGCTTTTTGCGCCAACTTTAATGCCTGATGTAGGTCACCATCAGTTTCAAATATTTTGTATGCGAGGTTATTCAAAGCAACGTGATTGTTCGTCTCAGCCTCGAGCAATTTAGCATATGCCGCTTTTGCAAGCTTGGCATCCTTACCTTGCTCTGCCAGTTCAGCCAGCAAGAGAAGTCTATCCCTGAGAAGAAGGCGCGCCTTGTTTGAGTTTTTATTGTTGCGCGCAGCAAGCTCAATATAAGTTAACGACACCCACCAATGAACAAGCTGTTCAGCACTTAACTTCTGCTCATTTAGATACAATCCCAATGCCAGCCTACTGGCTTCAATGGAAAACTCTGGGTTCAACTTAACAGAGGTTGCTATATGTCCATAGGCGGCTTCCATATCATCAAAATACGCATAAGCACTTGCAATTAGTTGATGCGGTCGGGCTTTTTCTGGAACCCACCGGATAATGGGCCGTAATAGATTTATGGCTTTTGCTGCATCCTCGTCATTCTCTTGTTGCAGAAGATTTCTAGCCTCAACCATTCGCCAGAAAGTGGCTTGGTCTGGGCTGATTGACTTCAACTTTTCAAGGTTCACAGCAGGGATTATTTGCCCATTCTCCACACACCGCTGCCAGGCCGGTATGACATCAAAGGCTTTGCTAGACATATCACCAGAGCAATCATATTCAGCACTCTCAAGAGTAGCTGCTTGTATATTTGCCCATTCAGGCGCTTCACCAGACAATACCATGCCCTTAATTGCATAATTTTGAGCCAATTCAGGCTCTCCAATTTCTTCAAGCAAAGCAGCTTGATATTGGTGAATGGGACCTACTCCCTGGAATAAATCCTCAGCAGCGTTAATAGCGTTAATTGTATTCTTAATGTTCAGTGAAGGGGCAGAAAGCACGTCAAACAACCTCGCCCACTTTGCAGCAGCAAATTTACCATGCCGGGCAGAAAAACTCTCTACAGAAAAAGTAACTACACATTCTCCGCGGGTGGATAACTGCGCTAAACATTCTACAAGTTTAATCTCTGCTGAAGCTTGCTTTACCTTCTCAACAAGGGGGTCACCGGAGGCAAGGCGTTCGTACTGTCCTAAGCGCCACCGCACCTTTGATAGCGTCAACGCTGTTTGTTCGGTTACAAGGTCTGCGTTTGTTTCAATTAGAGAGACTGTTTCTTCAAATTTCCCGCCTGCAATCAACAGCGACGACGCTGTTTTCAAATCCAGTTCAGTTGTTAAAAAAGTCCCGTCATTAAGTTTCTCAAACGCACCTATGCTTAGATCGTCTGAAAGTATGGCAGAAACAAAATCTTTCAGTTCTCTTGGCAGTTTAGGTAAAAGGCGATGCAGATCAGCAGTGGCTTCCATTTGGTCCTGCATGAGGTTGCTAACAACAGCCCACTGAAACTGACTGGCATCACTGTCTCGTAGATGAAGCAAGCCATACTCTAGACCAGTTGCATCCTTGAGCTTAACAGACGCCGCGATAAGAATAAGCGCACCCTCATAGCCTTTTACTTTGAGTGCAGCTTTTTGTGCCGCTTTCCAACGACCAGCGCCGAGCAAGGCTGTAGCCTCAGGTAAGTGAAATTGTGGGTCCCTCTTTAAACTCCAACCAAGTTTATTCAGCATCAACTGTTGAGCTAAATGGTTATTATCCGGAAGAGGAACATGTATCCGGGCATTCGCTAATATCGCTACAGCACGTGGATCAAGCTTGCTCCGGCAAGCGTCTGTTGTGAAGTAAATCGTTAGTGTCTCAATCGCAGAGGCAAAGTAACCAGACTTTTCCTCCGTCCGCGCTTTCTCAAACCAACTTATGCACTGCTCCTTCCGGTAGTCGCGGTACATAAAAACAGTAGCCACACCGAGAACAAGAAGTAATCCAGAAATCAGTAAGCGTTTCATCATGCTTCTAGCTCCATTTCTTCACTGATCTTCTTCATGAATGTCAGCGCAGTTTTATGACGATCATCAATCGAGATATTAGGATCCTCA
This sequence comes from Kordiimonas sp., assembly GCA_040830325.1. Taxonomy (GTDB): domain Bacteria; phylum Pseudomonadota; class Alphaproteobacteria; order Sphingomonadales; family Kordiimonadaceae; genus Kordiimonas. The sequence continues at coordinate 2,336 of JBFOLV010000067.1, forward strand.
ACAAATTGCAGACGGAGCGCTCCAGTATTATCGGGTAATTGAACCGTAACTTCGGTAACAGCCTGAACTTGTACATGACTTTTAACCAGCAGATGCTCGATCGTTACGTTCGATAAATATGTCGCAGGAGAAACAGTTGAGACTTGCCAACCTAAGGCCTCAAAACAAGCTCTACTCGAATGCTCAGCAGAGACTTTTTCGTCGGCGTGGAAAACAGCAGTAAACACCAATTCTCTATGATCGGTTGGTGCCTGATACACTCGCCTAATGAGATAGTCTGCCGCGATCAACTCTCTTTCATTTTTGGGGATGTCTTTTGCCTCACCTGTCCAACCAGCGATATAAACTGGAATATCATTGGAGAAAGTAGGCTGACGGCCATCGTCAGTGGTACTGCCTAATAGAAAGCCACCAGTGACAGTTAATCCAGCTATGGAAAAAACAGCTACTTGCCTCCCAAAATTGGCAGGCACCGTAAACTGAATATGCTCGATAGGGGCAAATATCATCACAGGAATTGCCCACACTATTGGCATAACAAACCAACCGAGCATATCGTGAAACGCAGTCACCATATCCTCTGGTGCGCTAAAATTCACAACCATCAACACCAACAACCGCAATAAATTAACGGCGAAAGCAAAAGGAAGTGCACTTGCCAATATGGGTAGCCGCCTACCCTTTGAAAGGGTTGGAAAGCTTGCGGATACGATGCACCCCATTAAAGCTGGGACAAATAACAAAGTGCCACTACAGTTGCTGTTGATCGTGACAGCGACATCGCCTGATATAACCTGCGTACCAAACTGATACAGAGGCAAGCCCAAGGCCTGAGCCAAAGAGACAAACAACTGTGCTTCGTGGGCAGCTAACCAAAGCCCTATTGATTGTTCCATACTATACGGAACAGGAATTATGAGGCAAAAGCAAACCACAGCCAACAGAGTGATGTGCAGCTGCCGGGGATAGTTGCGAGAAATCAATGCACCTAGGAGCAATACCCCCGCCAGATACCTTAGCTTTACAATCTCACTAGAAACATGCAGCACGAGAACGACAAGAGCGAGAGCTATAAGCCCCTTTTCAAGCCTTACGGTAGCGTCACACCTTTCAATCTTGATGTTAGCAGCTAGTAACAGCGTCACGCTTATCCCAGCTAGCATGCCCACGGCCCAACGATCAGACTGAAGGCTATTTACCAACAAGGGTGTAAGTAAGAAGAACGTAAAGCACAGAGCTGCAAACTGACCAAATACTTGGCGGTATGATTTTAACATGGCATAAGTTCGTCGCTAGTTTTACGGCGGCGCTTCCACGCCACAAAACCGAGCATCAACGGACCCAATAAAGCTGCAACTGGGCCCGGTAAAGGAACGACTTTTGCGATCATCTGTCGGGCATTTGCTGTGCCTACATCTAAGGCGACAACTACATCGTTATAATCCTCGTCACCACCGCCAAATAAGTCTTCTGCACCCACAAGCAGGTAAGGACTGTTTGGCGTCGCTAGTACAACAAAATGGTCAATACCGTCTGCATTGAGTGACATATCTGTGTAATAAGTGTTTGTACCGCCGGATGCGCCATTGGCGATTAAAAACAAATTCAACTGTGTATCAGCTTCAAATGATCCAAGGTCCACAAAATCACCTGCGGCTACAGGCGCCCACCGTGAGCGATATGAGCTTCCAGTAGGATTAAGATATGAGTTTGAGGTACTTGCGTCCGGCAGTATGAGCTCGGCATCTCCAGTAAGGCCTTCACTACTATCACCAGTGTAAACACCAAAACTGTTACGGTATCCCGCTCCTTCACCCACAAAATAAGTTCTTACCTGTGAGGTCTCACTTAAAAACAAATCAGAAGGATCAAGCGCTATTGAAGACAGATCTCCAATAGACTGACTTTCCGTGAGCGTATTATTCACTATCGCCTGCAAGTCAGGAAGCGCGTTTGCGCTAAAATCTGCGGCGGCTTCATCGGAACCTGCTAACATTACATCCCCTACAGTACCAAGACCAAACGGCGAGGCACTAGACTGAACGGGCGAAACCGTTCCAGCTAAGGCAGAGTTCGTTATCAAGAGTGAGAGCAGTGAAATGCTGACGGCATTTTTGGTAAACGCCATAATTATTCTCCTTTCAGGAATTTAACTTGTACAAACGGCTGCAAAGTGCCGCCCGCGAGTTGAAGGGTTGGAGTAACGGCCCGCACAACTTGGTTCCAACTCTCTATCCAATTGTCTGGCACATAAACGATATCGTCAGGCATCAACTCCAGATCAGGCGCTTTACCCTTTAGTATGTTGTTTGCATTAACGAGAATGAGCTGACCATCCACAGCGGAGTGCGTGCGAATAATACGTACTTGACTGAGAAGTGCCGCTGACTTTACAGGGCCGCCCACATGGGTAAGGGCCTTCAATAAAGTCATAGGTTCATTGGCAAACGGAACTGCGCCAGCCCGAACCACCGCGCCCATGACATAGGCTTTTTTATCACTGTTACTTGGTACAAACAGAGTGTCCCCTGCCTGCAGCAAAATATTATGCTCAGCTTTCCCGTCCATCAGGAGGGCTTTCATATCGACAGCGGCAATATCCCCCTCTCGCCACAGTCGTGCACCGCGCAAATGTGCTGTTTCAGCAAAGCCTCGCCCCATCCTAACCGCCTGCATAAGGTTTGTTGGACCGTCCAGATAAACAACGCCAGGGTTATTGAACTGACCCAGCAAATATACCGGCCTGCTACGGTATTGTGCGATATTCACAACGACCCAAGGGTTTCGAAACTGTTTAGAAAAACCTTTTTTGAGTTCGGCCTGAATTTCAGCAACACTCCTGCCACTTACTTCTAGACGCTCCAAAAAAGGTATCTGAATGAAACCGGCCCCATCGACTTGAACGACTAGGTCGTCTAGCCCCTCTTCACCAAATATATTTATGCTTAGCCTGTCACCGCTCCCAATCCGATAGATTGGATCCTGATTTAGATCGTTTTCTACATCAATTGACACAGGCTCTATGGTGACAAGAGCAGGGTCTTCCCTGTCACCATATGCCCGGATAGACCTTTCATAAGCTTCATCAGCCTCATTGAATGGTTTGGTTGAAAGACGTTCGCTACATGCAGATAAAACTAATAAGGCCGTTATGAGCAGAGGTAACGTTAGTTTCGGCAGTTTGCGCAAAACCTTCTTCGCAATGAACAGACAAGTCAGACCAATAATGGCCAAATCATATTGCCAGGACCGATTATGAAGATAGTCAAGTTCAGCTTCAAAGCGCTGTGTCCAATCTTCAACCACACCTTCCGCATCTGCATTATCGAGAATACATACTTGCGCTAAGCTTGTCAGACCTGGACGAACATTCAGACGGCGTTTGAAACCTGGAACTTTCTCCTCCAGTTCTGCCTGCAATGACGCTGCTATAGGCCGAGGGCCGACTATAGCCATTTCGCCTTTCACTACATTAAGTAGTTGCGGCAACTCATCAAGTTTTAGGTCCCGCAGTATCTTGCCAACACGCGTAACCATTGGATCATCTCGGCTAACTTGCCTTGCTCTGGCAGCATCCTTATCGGCACCAGTGAACATTGTTCTTATTTTATAGGCGTTAAACAGCTTGCCATTCATACCAGGGCGCTGCTGCATATATATAAAGGGGCCTTTAGAGGTACATCTCACCGCCATATACAACACGAGAAATAGTGGAAACAGGCTGACAAGAGCTAAAACCGCGATTACACGCTGCAGTATGTGCCAAACGTTTACTGTATGATTAGAGTGCGCCCAACCATACTGTTGCCACCCTTGTAGATTAATGTTTGCATTATCGTTCTGAGATACCAATCGTGTCATAGCGCTGCCTCTTAATAATATGGGACAGCTTCAACAGCGCAATTGCTATGCCATAGACCTCATTTTCATAACCTTTTGAAATATAAGAACTTTGGCAAATCGGGTAATTTCGTTCTTCTTTGCAAAATGCGAAATTCTAATCAAGAAATTGCATTCTGAACATTTGCAAAATGCTAAATCATTCAAATAGAAACAATAAAACCTTTTAGTTTCAACATCTTAGAATTACACTAGGGCTGGCATGCCTGTTGCGACTTCCTTAGCATGGAAAAGAAACGCTCACATATCATTCTCGCAGGTGCTGCACCAGACACAGGTAACCACGGTGTATCAGCACTTTCTCTATCAGCCCTCAAAGGTCTAGCTGACCGCGGACTGGAAGCAGCCACTATTCTGGACAATGGCGGTAACAAAACCTTTGAAAGTGAGCTACCCTTAGCCACTCAGACTCTGGCCTTCAAGCCCGGAAAACGTATCTATCAAGCGAGCAACATGCACCAAGTTCGGTTGCGTCAACTATTCGGATTGCCTTCGCCCCTCCTGGAAGCAATCAGACATGCTGACGCCCTCTTGGATGTAAGTGGGGGTGACAGCTTCACTGACATTTATGGCCCCGCGCGGTTTGAGCAAGTGCTCATGCCCAAGTTAATGGCAGTGGATGTTGGCACCCCTCTCATATTGCTCCCGCAGACATACGGCCCGTTTTTATTTAAACGTTCACGCCAACTGGCCCGTAAAGTAATTTTAGCGAGTAAACTAGTCTATGCTCGCGACATTGATAGCTTCAACAACCTCAAAGATCTGCTTGGCGATGACTTTGATGCACAGAAGCATCGCCTTGGTGTTGATTTAGCTTTCGGCTTGCCTGTTATCAGAGTAAACCCCAAACAATATTCCGTTGGTCTAAATGTTAGCGGCTTACTGTGGAACAACCCTGAGGGCGCAAAAAAACAATTCGATCTTACGTGTAATTACCAAGCTGTTCTCAAAGGGTTTTGTAAGGCCTTATTCGAAGCTGGCACGCAGAATATTTTACTGGTGCCTCATGTAAGACCATCAGGTGGAAGTGAGTGCGATTTGGTGGCAGCTCGGGCCCTCAAGGCGGCTTTACCCTCTTATCTATCGGACAGAATATCAATAGAAACTGACGCCAATTCACCTGAAGCTCTTAAAGGTATCATCGCCGAAACAGAATGGTTTGCGGGTTCACGTATGCATGCAACGATTGCTGCCCTTTCTTCTGGCATACCTTCTTGCAACCTAGCT
>JBFOLV010000068.1:0-6426 GCA_040830325.1 Kordiimonas sp.
CAAGAAGCGTGAAATTGATTGAGATAGAGAATAGTATCTACTTCATTCGATTTGTTTATGAAAGGCAAACACAAAGTGTCATATGTCTTGTAACTTTTCTCAGGTGACCAAACCAGAGGCAGTCCGACCAGCATAAGCGGTTCAATATTCTCCACAACCCAGCTAGCTCGCATCATCAATGCCTCAGACCCTGCAATATCTCTCACATCATCTCCTGTTGCATCAAATCCGATAGCTTCAGCAAAGGCTGTTCCCATTAATCGGCACTTCAACAAGAAAGGCACCTGATTTACGTCAAAAATGGAAACTAGCGGCAACGCCTCGCTTATCTCCGACGGAGACAATGAGCGCCAGTCCGGTGCAACTTTATTATCAGCCGACTTACCTTTCCAAAGCTCATACATCGAAAGAGCAAGTGGCCAACAATTATGACTAATGCTGGCCCCAGTATGTAATTCAGCAGGAAGAGATAACTCTCTTATCTCCGATATAGTCTTCGCAACCATTGACCTACTTTTTCTGCCCTTCCACCCAAGACACTATTCGTTTTTCTAGCAATGAAAGTGGGATGCCGCCAGCGGACAAAACCCGATCATGAAATGCTCTAATATCAAAATTTTCACCAAGCTGTTCAGTAGCCCACTCACGAAGCTCAATAATCTTAAGCTCTCCCATCTTATAGGCAAGAGCCTGCCCCGGCCAAGAGATGTATCTATCTACTTCTGTTCGTATGTTATGTGTTGATAGAGCTGAGTTCTCTTCCAACAACTTAACTGCTTGATCCCTCGTCCACCCCTTCGCATGAATGCCCGTATCAATGACTAATCGACACGCACGCCACATCTCATAACTTAATCTACCGAAATGGTCATAAGGTGTTTCATAAACTCCGAGTTCGATTCCTAATTTCTCGGTATAGAGGCCCCACCCCTCGCCAAAAGCATGTGGGTAAAGACCAAGCCTAAACTCAGGTACGTTTTCAAGCTCTCTAGACAAGGCTGTTTGCAGATGATGGCCGGGTGCACCCTCATGAAGTGTTAAAGCTGCGAGCGTGTATAGTGGGCGTTTGTCGAGCGCATAGGTATTCACCCAGTAATAACCACCTCTAGGTGCGTCTAACGGCGCACCAGAATACCGTCCTGTAGTGTAGTTAGGTGCAAGCACAGCAGGAACAGCCTCAACACCGTAGGGTTGGCGTGGGAGTTTACCGAAAAGAGAAGGTAACTTACCGTCGATCACCTTTGCATAGTAGCTTGCATGCATTAGTAACTCTTTTGGTGTCTTTGCGTAAAACTGCGGATCAGATCTCAAAAATGCGAGAAACTCTGCAAAATCACCCTTAAAACCGGATTGCTTTATCACCTCTTCCATTTCAGCACGGATACGCGCGACCTCGGATAAGCCAATATCATGTACTTCATCTGCAGTAATATTAAGCGTGGTATAATAACGCACCATTGCTTCATAGTATGCTTTACCGCCCGGCCTGTTGGAAGCAGCGAGATCGGACGTTGCTCCCGGATAGTAGATTTCTTTCATAAAGGTAGCTAACTGCTTGTATGCAGGATTAACCGTTTCAGCAATTATGTGCTTTGCTTTTTCCCGAAGTTCTTCTGCAACATCATCACCAACCGTACTAGCTATGTTTTTGAAAGGAGTATAAAGACTACTTTCTTCTGGAGTTTCAGACACCATGGCGTCAAAGGATGGTAACAGCCCATCCAGAACGACTTTGGGCATGGTAAATCCTGTATCCAAACCCTTTTGCAAATTTTGAAGGTTGCTATTTAGGTAAGTTGGAATATCAGCGAGTTGCGATAGGTATGCTTCATAGTCGTTCACCGTTCTGAAGTTAATTCCGCGCCACATACGTGCCGGAGCAGTATGAAAACCACTATCGCTAAAGAAAGGTATGCGCCAAGTATTGTACTGATGCGTCAGCAAACGGCTTTCCAGATGATACTTCATCAACTCGTAGTTCAGAAGATCATCTTCAGACAACGTATCTGGCTGAATAGTATTCAAAGAAGCGTAAAGCTTTTGCCAAGCAGCATGACGACGCGCATGATCCGCTTCACTAACACCACGCATATTTGTAGCCCTAGGCTTGTCAGTACCTTTTGGCGCTGTCCCTGGGTTTTCCTGATAATATAAAGTCCGCTCTTGCTTTAAAATAGATTCGAGTTGCTCATTCTGGTTAGAGCTTGCTAAAGTGCTACTCGACAACAAAGCATTTCCAAGTATCAACAATGCACTTACAGATTTACGCATTTCAGTTTTATCCCCAATAATATGTTGTTGTGTTTTGACAATAGTTGCCCAACAATCGCCTCGCTGTCAAAAGGGAGAGAGGCATGTGGTCTAAATTATTTCTTATCTTATCGGTTCTTGTAGTCTGCTCGTCAAAAACGTCCGCCAATAGTGAGAAGCCTGAATACGCACTCGTTATACATGGAGGAGCTGGCGCAATAACTCCAGACAAGCTAACTCCCGAACAAGAGAAGGGAATAAAAAGCACGCTCCATAAAGCCCTCACCAAAGGAAAAAGCATCCTAGAGAATGGTGGTACATCACTCGACGCAGTTACTGCGACCATCATGATATTAGAAAACTCACCTTATTTTAACGCTGGGCGTGGTGCGGTTTTTACTTCTGAAGGTAAAAATGAACTAGATAGCTCTATCATGGACGGCCATACACTGAACGCGGGCGCTGTTTCCGGTGTGACGAACATAAAAAATCCGATTACAGCAGCTCGGTTAGTTATGGAAAAATCTCCACACGTCATGCTGCAAGGCCCTGGCGCTGTAGCATTCGCAGAGAAAAATGGTGTAGAGACCGCTCCTGATAAGTACTTCTTTACTGAGAAACGCTGGCAGTCACACAAAAAAGGCCTCAAAAAGAAGGCCGCTAACCTTCCTGTCCCACAAAACTATAAATACGGCACTGTCGGTGCTGCTGCTATGGACAAGCATGGAAACCTAGTTGCTGGCACTTCAACGGGTGGAATGACCAACAAATCACACGGTCGCGTTGGAGATAGCCCAATAATTGGTGCAGGAACATACGCAAACAATAACAGCTGCGCTTTGTCGGCAACTGGCCACGGTGAATATTTTATACGTCACACGGTTGCCAGCCGTATCTGCTTACTTGTAGAAATCGGCGGCATCTCTCTACAAGAAGCAGCAGATAAAGTGGTGATGCAACAACTTGTTGAAGCCGGTGGAGATGGCGGCATTGTCGCTGTCGACAAATCGGGAGAAATGGCTTTAGTTTTCAATTCCGACGGGATGTACCGCGGAAGTGTCAGCAGTTTACAAGATGCAAAAGTGGCTATTTATAAAAACTAACCGAGCTCTTCCAAGAGAGATGCAAGTGGATCCACTTTTTCTGTGGGTCCACCTGATAGTGCTTGGTTGTCATCACTTTCAGCTGCTTTCTTAGATGTAGTAGATTGCGCTATTTCATCAGTAGCTTCTTCGACAAACTCATGAATTTCATCGCCCAATACCGTATTGATTACAGTTAATAACTGCCTCCGATTAATAGGCTTTGTTACAACATCATCCATACCTGCATGTTTAAAGCGCTCTAATTGCTCAGGAAAAGCATCAGCAGTACACCCAACAATAGGGACACTAGATGTTTCGCCGTCCATCGCTCTTATCCATTTAGTCGCGTCGATACCACCTAGCACGGGCATATGAACATCCATCAATATTAAATCAAATAGAACATCTTCTGCCTTAGCGCACGCCTCTGCACCGTTTTCCACATACATTACATTGTGGCCCAACTTACCCAGCATATTAGCAAGAATACGCTGATTTATGACATTGTCATCGGCGACAAGAATTGTGAGAGCTTTATTTGCTCGGGCACCAACCGCCGACAGACCACGGGCAACAGCGGTATCTTCCAACACATCCTCTGCCTTGCCCTCTTCACACTTGAAGGTAAACCAGAAAGTGGACCCCAGCCCCTCTTCACTCTCCACGCCAATTTCACCTCCAAGTAAAGAGGTAAGCTGTCTACATATGGCTAACCCAAGGCCGGTACCACCAAATCGTCTTGTTGTAGAAGCATCAGCCTGTGTAAATTTCTGAAACAGTCGGCTCATTGCATCTTTGGAAATACCAATGCCGGTATCAATGACTGAAAATTTGATCGTATGATCGCGTTTTGTAGATAGGATCACTTCCGCTTTAAGTGTGACCTTGCCTGATTCAGTAAATTTGATAGCATTGCCAACCAGATTAAAGAGAATTTGCCTTAACCTCGTTGGGTCCGTAACAATTACATCCGGGATATCTGGAGTAGGCTCCCATTCAATCTTCAGGCTTTTCTCTTCCGCCTTTGATCCCAAAAAATTAATCGTATTACTAACAATATTGCTCAGCCGAGTTGCTTGGAATTCAAGTTCTACCTTACCTGCTTCAAGCTTAGATATATCGAGGATATCATTAATTACGCCAAGCAAACTCTGTCCAGAATGCTGCAAGGTCTGTGCGTAATATACTTGATTGTCATCTAGGTTAGTTTCCATCAGCATATCAATCATGCCAATCACACCGTTGAGTGGCGTTCTAATCTCATGGCTCATCGTGGCAAGGAATTCAGACTTAGCTACGTTGGCAGTTTCTGCCGCGTCTCTCGCTCTGGACAACTCATTTGCAAGCTTGGCAAAAGCTTCTCTCTGCTCCTTAAGAACCGCTTCATTGCGCCTTTTATCCTGCAGAACTTGTTGAAGGTTTTGCTCGATTTCTTCAAACTCCATCAGACGAGCTTTACTGAGAGCATACGACTCTTTGATGGACGCTAGAGAACGGCGAAAATCATCTCTATCAGCAAGCTCATCATCTTCATCTGAGTCATAAGAAAAGTCGCCATCCAGATATGAAGTGACAGCCTCTAGAAGCCCCTGTTCTGGACGAACAATGTAACGTTCGATCGCCATTTGAATGAGGCCGCCAACGAGCCCGCCAACGAGCCCTGAAGCAAGTGCAGGCATATAGCCAATCGCGTCTCCATTGACCAAGAAGAATGCTAAAGCCGCACCGATAACGCCAATTAAAGACGTCACCCAAGGGATAGCTCTAAGAACCTGTTTCATATGAACCCGGGTAGTTTAAATGCTCCAATATCTGGCGTCATCCTACCCAGCAATGGTTAATATTGAAATAAACTATTTTAATGATCAAAATTGTACTCTGTTCGTAAACCCACCATCGACAACCAAATTACTGCGCGTAATCCATGACGCTGCTGGGCTTGCTAGAAACACGACGGCGTTTGCAACTTCTTTTGGCGTACCTAGTCGCCCAAAAGGTTGCTTTGAGGCAACACCATTATAAAACTCAGGTTGCTGTCGCTGTACTTCACCCCAAAAGCCATCATCAACATGTATGGGGCCCGGAGAAACACAATTAACCCTAACACCGTGTGGTCCAGCAAGCTCTCCAAGCTGACTAGCATACGTAATGAGACCAGCTTTAACAGTATTATACGGCGCCGGCCCACCTGCGCCTTCTAGGCCTGATATACTTGAAATAACTACGATAGAGCCTTTACTAGCAGCTAGCTGCGGCAAGATTGCTTCACAACCACGAACAGTTGCCATCAAATCGACCTGAAAAGCTGCTTCCCAGCCTTCCTCTCCCTGCCCTGGCCCTGCACTGACGTTGGGAATAAACACATCAACACCACCAAGTGAAGACGCAGCAGAACTTATCCATTCCAGATAATTCTCTTTGTCGGCAACATCACAGACGCTCCCGAAAACAGTATGGCCAGCATCTCGCCATTCTTTTTCTGCTACAGTAACCTGTTCCGAATTTCGAGAACAAAAGGCAACGCTGGCACCTTCACTTAGTAACACTTGTATTATTGCAGCACCAATTCCTCGCGTGCCACCAGTTACCAATACGCGTCTTCCCTTAAGTCCCAAATCCATATAGCTAATCCTATCTATGCAGCAACAAGCGCCTTAGCTTTATCACGCAGTTCGCGGCGAAGAACTTTCCCAACTGGAGATTTAGGAAGCTCACTTACAAACTCTACCGTCTTAGGAACTTTATATGCCGTCAAGTGTTCTTTGCAGTGAGAGATTACATCAGCTTCCGATACTGTATCATCTACTGGAACAATATAAGCGACAACCCGCTCCCCTGTTTCGTCATCATTCAAACCAATAACAGCCGCTTCTGCGACCTGATCAGAACGCGTCAGCGCGTCTTCTACTTCTGCAGGATAGACGTTGAATCCAGAAACAATCACCATGTCCTTGATGCGGTCTACGATATAGAGGTATCCGTCTTCATCCATCTTTGCGACATCGCCGGTTTTGAGCCAACCATCCACAATGGTTTCATCAGTTGCTTCAGGGTTATTTAAATAGCCCTTCATAATCTGAGGACCCTTTAC
>JBFOLV010000069.1:0-7908 GCA_040830325.1 Kordiimonas sp.
AACCAATGCGGGCATACAGCAATTTTGGATATGCCCTGTGCTTGAATTTCGCCCAACATACTGCCGAGTGTTTTCTGTGACATCGTGCGATTTCTATCTGCTGCTTCTAAGCTGACAAATAACCTGTTTCGCCATCTAATCAAGCACCAAGCTTCTCTCAACGATGCATGCCAGATATACAAAAATGAGAATTAACCACCTTCAATCTCGCAATCGGTCCTTTTTTCTGCCACAAGGTCAATTATAATAAAGTGCAATCAATCGAACTGCTGGAGACATCATGGCCAACTTTGTTCATATCGGCGATTTACCTAACGGATTAGATTTTGGATCATCCGTGGCTGTTGATAGCGAAACCATGGGACTGAACCCACACCGCGACCGGTTGTGTGTTGTGCAATTGTCCGATGGCAACGGTGATGCTCATTTAGTTAAGTTTGAAAAAGGCATGTATGACGCACCGAACTTAAAGGCATTGATGACAGATCCAAAAATTTTGAAAATCTTCCACTTTGCTCGGTTCGACGTTGCTGTAATGAAGCAATATCTAGGCGTTGATACTGCGCCCATATACTGCACAAAAATCGCGTCTAAACTCGTCCGCACTTATACAGACCGGCACGGCCTTAAAGACCTTTGCAGAGAGCTTGCTGGCGTTACCTTGGATAAACAACAGCAATCTTCCGATTGGGGTGCTGACGAAATTAGCGAAGCCCAGCAGGAATATGCAGCTTCAGATGTTTTATATCTGCACCGGATCAAAGAAAAGCTCGATATGATGCTGGCCAGAGAGGGTCGCACACACATGGCTGAAGCCGCTTATCAGTTCTTGGCGGTGCGTGCAGATATGGACTTGGCTGGCTACGGCGAAATGGATATCTTTTCACATTAGGAAAAGCCCCAATTTAAACCGTTAATGGATGCCCATGACAGATAGCAACAAAGATATTCCTGATAGTGTACGCGGACAGCATCTGCGGATACCCTTGAATCGTCCGTCTATCTACGGACACTGGGATGTCTTTATTAAATCCATGCAAATCCTGCTACCAATCACCGCTCTCGTTTTAGGCGCTGTTACTATGTTATGGCCGTTCCTAAACGATAATGAGGTAAGCTTCACTCTTTCGACAGATGATGTCGCACAAGGCGACAGTAGCGTGCACATGACCAACATGCGCTATGTGGGCACTGACGCCGTAGACAGACTATTTAGCGTGGAAGCTGCTTCCGGTTTTCAAGACAACCCAAGCGCCCCTCGCATTAAACTTTCAGATATTAAAGCTGAGATGCTTCTTGAGGAGGCTGGGCCTGCCACTGTTAGTGCTCGGACAGGCATTTACCGCGCGGCAGAAAGCAGCTTGTCACTAGTAGGCGGTGTACATCTCATTACCGGTAATGGCTATACATTGGACATGGCCGGCGCGGAAGTTGATCTCAAAGGCCATATTGCAACGGGTCAGGGGTCCGTTAAAGGCACATCTAACCTTGGTACTTTAGAGGCTGGGCGTGTTAGAATTATTGTGGATGAAGAAGAAGGCATCTTCGACGGTGGCGTTAAACTCCATATAACACCGCGTCAACCAGGGAATAACGGTTAGAACTGACTAACCACAAAGGAAAAATGGATATGACTACTGGTTTAAAATCGCTCGTAATGATCTGCTCACTATTGGCGGCAACTGGCGCAAGCGCACAATCTGTGCTGAAAAACCATGATACATACCAACCTATTGATATTGCCGCTGAACGCTTAGAGATGAAACAAAAGCAAGGCCGAGCCATCTTTAAGGGTTCTGTAAAAGTTACACAGGGCAAAATGACCCTATCTGCCGAAACTCTGACTGTATTTTATGAAACACAGAAAGAAGCCAAAGATCCTGCAATATCCAGACTTGATGCTCTTGGTGGCGTAAGCCTTGTTTCCTCCACTGAATCGCTCTCTGGTGACTGGGGTGTTTATGATGTTGATCGGCGCATAATCACTATCGGTGGCAATGTAACCTTCCAACAAGGCGACTCTACTCTAAAGGGACAACGCCTTGAATTTGACTTGATATCAGGGGTAGCAAAACTTGACGGTCAAGAAGGCGCTGAAGACGGCCGCGTAAAAGGTAGCTTTAGTGTGCCAAATCAAAACTAATGAATAGCCTAACCAAGCCCTATTAGTGTTACACAGACAGCATCCAGCAAATATTCGACGTGCATAAGTCAAGTTATCAGCCTTTTTTTATAGAACATCGGCTGCATTCATGATTTATTGACTAATGACATGCATAAAATGAGCCAAATGGTTTATTCAGCATGCGGGATCGAATGCAAATTGGGGTTTCGAGAGATAGTTAATGAGTAAAGTCGGCAACAGCACAGCTTTGGGCGAACGAGAAGGTCTGGCCGTATGCGGGATTGGAAAATCCTACAATAGCCGACCAGTATTGAGAGATGTTTCTCTCACTGTGAAACGCGGCGAAGTGGTTGGCTTGCTAGGTCCTAATGGAGCAGGTAAGACAACAAGTTTCTATAGCATTACCGGTTTGATCGCACCTGACCACGGCCGAATTGAGCTAGACGGCGACGACATTACGCATTTACCAATGTACAGACGCGCCAGACTTGGCATTGGCTACTTGCCGCAAGAAACGTCCATTTTCCGCGGCATGACCGTGTCGGAAAACATTCAAGCAGTCCTTGAAGTTGTGGAACCAAACCGGAAAATTCGCAAAGAGATGCTAGAGCAACTTCTCGAAGAGTTTTCTATTACCAAACTTAAAGACACACCGGCTCTGGCACTCTCTGGTGGCGAACGAAGGCGCTGCGAGATTGCACGCGCGCTGGCTGCTCGGCCTGACTTTATTTTGCTTGATGAACCATTTGCCGGCATTGATCCAATCGCTATAGCAGATATTCGCGACCTGACATATCATCTGAAAGACCGCGGTATTGGCGTATTGATTACAGACCACAATGTGCGTGAAACGCTTGATATCATTGACCGTGCTTACATTATTTATGATGGTCATGTGCTATTTGAAGGCACACCCGAGGCTGTACTGAAGGACCCTGACGTCCGACGTGTATATCTCGGCGAAAGCTTTAAGTTGTAGGAGGCAATAGTATGGCTCTTACTCCAAGGTTAGATCTAAGGCAAAGCCAACAACTGGTAATGACGCCTCAGTTGCAGCAGGCTATCAAACTACTCCAGCTTTCAAATTTAGAACTCTCAGACTATGTCTCTCAGGAAGTGGAGCGCAACCCACTGCTTGAAGTTGGCGAACCAAGTAGCACTGATAGCAATAATGCTGAAGGCGGCGAACAAGGTGGCACCGCCTCTGATGACAACCTAAGAGAAGGCAACACTGGACAAGACACCTCTGATGGACTTGTTGCTTCCGATACAAGCATGGAAAGTGCACTCGATACAGGAAACACCTCAGATTCTGCACTTGATGCTAACCTCGAAACAAATGTCTACAACAACGATGCCGTTTCAGACCGTGCAGAACTTGGTGCGGCAGGATCAAGCGGCCTCAGTTACGAGGGTTCTGGTTCGATTAAAGGCGGCAGTGGTGTTAGCGATGACCGCGGACTAGACCAGACTCTGGAAGGCGAAGAAAATCTACATGATTATCTAACACGCCAAATGACAGTATTGTTCCACGACCCAGTTGAGGTTTTAACCGCTACTCATTTAATCGATATCGTGGATGAAGCTGGGTATGTTAATCCTGAAATACTTGCTGACATAGCTGAACGATTAAGCGTTGAAGAAGAGTTTGTAGAAGACGTTCTTCTTTCACTACAAACTCTTGAACCATCCGGCGTTTTCGCACGTTCTTTAAGCGAATGCCTTGCTATTCAGCTCAAAGAACTAGACCGTTATGACCCTGCAATGCAGGCACTCGTCGAAAACCTTGATCTTCTAGCAAAACGTGACATGGCATCTATAAAGAGGCTATGCGGCGTAGACCAAGATGATATCGCCGACATGATTAAGGAAATACGCGCCCTTAACCCAAAACCAGGTTTGGCATATGGCGGTGTAGATGTTCAGCCTGTCGTACCAGATATCTTCATTCGGAAAAGCAGGGCAGGTACTTGGACAGTTGAGTTAAATAGCGACACTTTGCCAAAAGTGCTTGTTAATTCGCAGTATGCAGCAGAACTGAAAGATGTTGGCGGCACTAAAGAGGCTAAAGCCTTCATTTCTGATTGTGTCTCGAATGCAAACTGGCTTGTGAAAGCACTGGATCAGCGCGCTAGGACAATTCTGAAAGTTTCAACCGCACTGGTGAAAGCCCAGGGACAATTTTTTGAGCACGGCGTGCGCTTTCTAAAACCCCTCACGCTTAAAGACATTGCTGATGAAATTGATATGCATGAATCAACCGTTTCTCGAGTGACAAACAACAAGTTTATGTCTTGTCCTCGCGGTATGTTTGAATTGAAGTATTTCTTCACATCATCAATCTCAGCAGCTGACGGCGGTGACGCCCATTCCGCAGAATCGGTGAAATACAGACTAAAAGAACTGATTGACGCTGAAGATCCGAAAAAAATTCTGTCCGATGACAAGTTGGTCGTCCTAATGAAAGCCGAAGGCATTGATATCGCGAGGCGTACAGTTGCGAAATACCGTGAGGCGCTCAAAATACCTTCTTCGGTTCAAAGGCGCCGTCAAAAAAATATGTCTTTGTGAGTCGCTACGGAAATGGGCGGCTCGGCCGCTTTTTTTGCCAAAAAAAAATCTTTTAGTGACAAATAGTTGATGAAAATCAAAATCAATTAACCACATGTAAAGTAGATTCTATGTTAGTCTCCTAGATGATAGCTGCAACGGCTATCCTGGCGGCGATAAATGATGGGGACTTGTTTATATTCGCGCCGCTTTTTATGAGACCGCAATGATCTCTCGTTAACAAATTGCAATCACCCCGATTGCTAAGAAAGGAAGATTGGCCCTTATGGATATCAATGTAACCGGACGGAAAATGAATGTTGGAGAAGCTCTTACTTCTCATGTCGAAGATCGTTTAGAAGTAATTGCAGACAAATATTTCAGCCGCACCATTGATGCATCAGCCACATTTACGAAAGAAGGACATATTTACAGGTCGGATGTTTCATTTCATGCCAACCAAGGCGTCAACCTACAAAGCCGCGGAGAAGCAGACGATCCTTATGCTGCTTTCGATTTAGCAGCTGAAAAAGTAGAAAAACAGTTGCGCCGATACAAACGAAAGATTAAGAACCATCACAAATCGCCTGTGAAAGACTTGAGTGTGGAACTGGCCCACATGAATGGTGTAGAGTCTCAGGCAGAAGAAAGTGATAGTGCGCACAGCGGTGCATCAGACGAACAAGCCATCATAATTGCAGAAAATCGTACAGAAATTCCGCACATCAGTGTGGGTGATGCTGCAACATTGATGGGGATGGCAGAAGCGAATGCCTTTATGTTCAAGAACACCAAGAACGACACACTTGAAGTCGTTTACCGCCGCTCTGATGGTAATATTGGCTGGATAAGTCCAACGACAGCCAGTAACTGACGACGCGTACTAAGTAAGGTTTAGCCAGCTTGATTGCCGGGCCTTGGAGGACACAGGCCCGGTAGGAAAGAAATTGGAGCTATGAATATTGGTGATCTATTGTCAGCGGACAGCATTGTCGCTGGCTTTAAAGCATCTAGTAAAAAACAAGCCATCCAAGCTTTAGCGCGCAAAATTTCTGCGGTCGCTGAATTGGATGAACGCTTAGTATTTGATAATTTACTAGAGCGCGAACGCCTAGGCAGCACTGGTGTCGGAAAGGGCGTGGCCATTCCTCATGCACGCATCGAAGGTCTCTCCAAAATTACAGGCTTCTTTGCAAAACTTGCAAACCCTATCGATTTTGATTCTGTTGACGATAGACCTGTTGACTTAATTTTTATGCTGCTCGCACCAGAAGAAGCCGGCGCAGATCACCTCAGAGCACTAGCAAGCGTGTCGCGTCTCCTAAGAGACGAAGCAATGTGCGAAAAGCTACGTGTAACTCCAGACGCAAATGCACTTTATGCAATGCTTGCAGAACCCGCGAGCGCGGCAGCTTAACTATTAAAAATCTACTTTCTTGAAATAGAGGCCATCTGGCGGCGCGTTCAGCATCAATGCAGAACGGTCTTTTGCTTCAAGCGCATCTTTAACATCCGTTTTTGACCATTTACCTGATCCAACCAGCTTTAATGTGCCTGTGATCGAACGAATTTGATGGTGCAAAAACGACCGTGCACCAGCATAAATATGAATTTCATCTCCAACTTGCTCTACGGAAAGATAGTCCATTGTTTTCACAGGACTTTCGGCTTGGCAATGAATATGCCTGAAAGTTGTGAAGTCGTGCTGGCCAACTAAAACTTGTGCTGCATCATGCATCAAGCCTACATCTAAAGGGTGCTTAACGCCCCAAACCAACCCTTGATCAAAGGTCAATGGTGCGCGCCTACTTTTGATACGGTACACATAATGCCGCCTAACAGCACTAAAACGAGAATGAAATTCATCGTCCACCGCTTCTACTGACAGTACAGAAACGGAGTGGCCTTTCAGACCGTAATTGATAGCACCCTGCAGTTTTTCAGGTGTTATGTTACGCGCTAAGTCAATATGGGCTACTTGCCCGTATGCATGTACACCAGCATCTGTTCGGCCAGAACCATGAACAACGACACGTTCTCCATTATTCAGGTTCAATAAAGCGTCTTCAACAGTCGCTTGAACCGACGGTGAATCTTTCTGACGTTGCCATCCACAAAAAGGACGGCCATCATATTCGATTATGAGCTTAAAGCGCTGCAAAGGCTTATCCTAACACCGTTCCTGCAGGCAAAGAAAAGCCGCGCAACAAATCAGACCTATGAACAGCAGCCTTACCAGCTCGCTGCGCGCGGTCTACTTGATAAGCGCCTATTGAACACGCAACAGTGAGTTCGTCATCTAAGACCAACCCCGCTGTACCATCCTTTTCTGATACTGTACCTCCCAGTATCTTTATGCGCTCGCCTGCAACTTCTGTCCATGCGCCAGGAAAAGGAAACAAGCCGCGCACCTGCCGGTCAATCTCAACCGCCGGGCGGGCCCAGTCAATACGCGCTTCTGATTTCTCTATTTTCTTGGCGTAAGTAACACCTTCATCGGATTGCGCCTGTAATTCAGCAGTGCCGTTTGCCAAGCTAAGAAGCGCATCATTGATTAATGACGCTCCCTGCTCAGCCAAAGTGTCGTGCAGACTGGCAACGGTATCTTCAGCTTTGATTTCTGTTTCAGCCCGCGAAATCACAGCGCCAGTATCAAGACCTTCATCCATTTGCATGATGCAAACACCTGTCAAATTATCGCCAGCCATAACAGCCCGATGAATTGGAGCAGCACCGCGCCACCTAGGTAACAATGAAGCATGCACATTCACGCAACCATATTTAGGTGCTTCCAAAACTGTTTTCTTTAGAATCTGGCCATAAGCGACAACAACTGCTGCATCTAAATTTAGGTCCACAAAAACCTGCTCTGCCTCCACACTTTTCATAGAGGCTGGTGTAAACACGGTTAAACCAAGTTTCTCCGCCGCAATTTGAACAGCACTTTTACGCTCTTTCTTACCGCGCCCCGCTGGGCGAGGGGGCTGCGTATAAACCGCCGCTATTTCATGCCCAGCTTCAGCAAGTGCCAATAATGTTGGGACTGCACAATCGGGGGTAAACATAAAAGCTATGCGCACGGATATCTCTTGCCTTAAGTGAGACTACTAAAGAACATCACTTTCTTTAGTGGCCTTTTGTAACTTCTTAATAATCATGTTTCGTTTTAGCTTAGATAGATAATCAATGAAAACAACGCCGGCGAGATGACAAATCTAATGTTGAACACAAGT
>JBFOLV010000070.1:0-2247 GCA_040830325.1 Kordiimonas sp.
CTCTTCCTCAGGTGGGTAATGGCATTCAGGGCCTTCGAACCTAACACTATTAACCTTGCTACTAACCGCCCCCCAGATAAACTTAGTTTCTTCAACCCATTCAAACGATTCAAGAAACCCGCGCGGGAGAGGGTCATGCGGTTTCAACCAGGCTGAGTATTGCTCAGGCCTTACAATAAGAGGGCGCCGATGATGCAGTGGTTTCAACACTGAGCTTGTGGGTGCAGTGACAATTGCCATGGTTTCCAACCAGTGATCACCACCAGGGCCATGCCATGTTGCCCAGACGCCTGCAAACGCTCCAAGGTCTCCATCATGTCGCCGTACCCGGTGCGGAACTTTTCGGCCGTTCTCAGTGCGCCATTCAT
This sequence comes from Kordiimonas sp., assembly GCA_040830325.1. Lineage (GTDB taxonomy): Bacteria > Pseudomonadota > Alphaproteobacteria > Sphingomonadales > Kordiimonadaceae > Kordiimonas. The sequence goes on from JBFOLV010000070.1 coordinate 369, forward strand.
ACCAGTCTGTAAATGGCACCAAACATCGCTGACGCTTGATACTTGATCGAAATGAAGGCTTCTCTGCTATAGTTTCTATACGTGCATTTATCAGTGGTTTATCGCCAATATCCTTACGCCATTCTGGCACCAAACCCCACTCTACGGCAGCTAAGTGTCGCTTACCTTTTTCACTATTGCGTACAATAAGAACAGGCTGGCGCGGCGCAATATTGTGTCGCGCAGGAATATCATTTTCCGCATATACATCAAAAGCTTTTGCTATTGCTTCTTTTGGTGCTGTTAGACTGAACCTACCACACATTCAGCTTGCCTCATCCTAAACCATCTACCACTATCTTGCTTATCACCTACAAGAGATAGCACGCATATGCCAGAGACAAGAAGTAATCCTAGCCACCCTATCATTGGTGTTGGTGCAGTAGTCTTTAAAGCAAATAAAATATTGTTGATTCAGCGCAGCAAAGAACCAAAGAAAGGCGAATGGAGCTTACCCGGCGGTGCTCAGGAATTGGGGGAGACAGTTGAGGCTGCAGTTCTGCGTGAAGTTGAGGAAGAAACAGGCCTGAAAATAAAGATTACAGCTTTTATCGACGCTATTGATTTTATCGAATGGAATGAAACAAAAACGACCCCTGTTTTTCATTACACCCTTCTGGACTATAGCGCTGAATTTATAAGCGGCTCCCTTACACCAAGTTCGGATGCTGCCGACGCGAGGTTTTTCAGTATCGATGAGGCTCTTGCATTGCCCTTGTGGGATGAAACAAAACGCGTTATCAAACTCGCAGCTTCGCAGAAAAAGCTCATGTAACCTATTAATTCTTAGGACATAGACACCATGAATCAAGAACGCCCATCACCCCGCAGTATTATTGGTATGCTCGGCATGATTTTTGGTCTTGGTGCATATGCTTTTGGCGCAGCTGCTATCGGGGATATGATTAGTCACTGGCATCTGGCCATCACATCCATTTATTATCTAATCGCTGGAATAGCCTGGATTTATCCGGCTATTAAAGTTCTGCGCTGGATGGCCGCAGGATACGACAAATAGCCACATAAAGCTGAGCACATTGGTACTCAACTTTATGTTTCAAACGCTATTTAGGCGGTGCCATATCGGGCAGGTCAATTATGATTGTCTGATACCCTATAGGTTTATTTTCCATGAACCGGTTAATTGTTTTCTGCACGTCAGGTGATGACATATAAAGGTTATGCCCAGCATTTTTGACAGTAATAGCCGTTAGGTTGCTAAGCCCTTCCACCGCTTCCAGCTGACTTTCGATATAGGTTCTGCCATCCAAGGTGCCACTAAAAAGTAGGACAGGCAGATCACTAACTGGCTTTGTTCGAAAAGTATCGCCGAGATCTAGATCTGGGGCGATACCATCATAATGATAAGTAAAATTTAGGTAATCTCTCAGCAAAGCGGTTTTAGCCTGCTCTCCAATCCTTTGCTTCCTCACCTCAGTCATGCCGGACGCAATATCCATGGCTGTAGACATGGCTCGCATTGATATCGGTTCACCAATATCAATAAAATGACCCAGAGTATCTTCTAGAGGTGCTTTAAAATCAGCATCAATAGCCAGATACAAGCCCAGCAACATCTTAACCCAGCTTGGGTCAGAAACTGCGCCCGATGCTAGTCGCTGAATATCATGCCGTTCCAGCAAATAATCTGCACGGGTACCATCACGCATCTTCAGCTTTAGCGACATTGGGTTACTTTCTAGTTTCCGATGAACCCTGCGCATCAACCCTTTAATGTTCGGGTATGCTTGATTTGCCTCCGGCTGCGTATTTACAGCCTGCTGTAGGCGGTCAAAATACGCATCAGTACGGTGCGGCATTTTTATGGTTTGATTTAAAC
>JBFOLV010000071.1:0-3608 GCA_040830325.1 Kordiimonas sp.
ACAGGGATTGCGTGTAGAGCTTCTGTTACTTCTGGTACTGCAATAGTGTCAGCAACTGTTGCTTCAGTGAGGCCAGCAATCGCGACGATGTCACCTGCTTCAGCTTCTTCTACGGGCACGCGTTCAAGGCCGCGGAAAGCTAGTAGTTTCGAAATGCGGCCTGCTTCGATAACAGAGCCATCTCTTCTTAAAGCATGGATCGGTGCGCCAACTTTGATACGGCCAGTCTCAATACGACCTGTAAGGATACGGCCAACGAAGTTATCACGATCAAGAAGGCTAACAAGCATTGAGAAAGGCTTATCTGCGTTGTTGTCTGTTACCACTTTTGGTGCTGGTACATGCTCAATGATTTTCTCAAAAAGCGGATGAAGGTTTTCACGTGGACCATCAAGCTCGTTGTCGCACCAGCCATCACGGCCTGAGGCATACATAACAGGGAAATCTAACTGATCGTCGTTTGCATCAAGATTCACAAAAAGATCGAAACAAGCATCTGTTGCTGCGTCAGGGTCACCGTCAGGCTTGTCAACCTTGTTCACAACCACAATTGGCTTGAGACCTAGAGCTAGGGCTTTAGCTGTAACAAACTTGGTTTGAGGCATCGGGCCTTCTGCTGCGTCACAAAGCAATACCACACCATCAACCATTGAAAGAATGCGCTCTACTTCACCACCAAAGTCAGCGTGTCCTGGTGTGTCAACGATATTGACGCGCGTATCGCCCCACATAACACTAGTGCATTTTGCGAGAATAGTAATGCCGCGTTCTTTTTCAAGGTCGCCGCTATCCATAGCGCGCTCTTCAAGGCGTTGGTTATCACGCAACATGCCTGATTGTTTAAAGAGATTATCCACTAGCGTTGTTTTGCCGTGGTCAACGTGCGCGATAATCGCGATGTTGCGAATTTTTTTGCTCATGCTCTGGGCCTGACTTTAAAAAAGCCCTCTGCCGCCGAAAAAGGTAGGGGCAAGAAGGCTTGAAATTCCAATAATTGCGCGCCTTATACGCTTGTTAAGCTAGAGCGGCAAGGGGTTTCTGGATTCGTTTTGCTGGAGGTCACCATAGGGGAGAAGCATCAATTATTTATTAAGCCGACTTTTAACAATAATGCGAAATACGAAGCGTGTGATTTTCTATTCTTCTAGTAGGCAATTAGAGGCCGCTGTGCCTTCTGCTATGGCCTGTGACCTTTTCTTTGAAAGGGCTAGGTATTGGAGTGAAGAACCGAGGCTTGGTTCTAATACACGAACTTTTTCTCCGACTTGCACTTCACCGAGATTATAGTTGATGACATCGGGTGAATCGACAACGAAATCCGCTTCACCCTTAATTAAGGCTTCAGCTAATCCTTTAGAGTTCATACGCTCCACAACTGTAACGCTGCCACTGGCAAGTTTTGCATCAAAGGCTTTTCCCATTAAAGATTTGGCGCGGATACCGACACGGCGTCCGTCGAGAATATGCAAACCGTTGAAGCGTAGAAAGGGGCTATCTTTGCGAACAATTAATGAAGGCCTTAAATCTACAAGGGCTGGTTTTGAATACTCAAAATCGACAAGACGGCTTTCGGCATATGTTGTGGGGATTAGCCCGTCAGCAGTTCCTGAAACGGCCATTTGATATGCTCTGGCCCATGAGGGAGAAAATATGAACGCTACGTCTAGGCCGCACTTTTTTGCTCTGGCTTGAACAATTTTTGTTACAGAACCAGTTACTCTCATGGTTTCAGGATCCATGTAAGACAATGGCGGTACATTAATCGTTGCCACTTTGAGAATTGGCTTTGCTGCAGCACCAGTATTTATCGAAAGAATAAAAATAGAGGTGCAGTAAAGGTAAAAGAAAGTGTTTCGTATGACGTTCATAGAGAACCTGTATGTGGCTTCAAAACCGTAGATTAACATTAGGCGCTCTATGAAAAGTTAACGAACGTTCCTGCATGGTTTAACTCAAAATGGACTATGCGTTCTGCGCTTTCATCTTAAGCGCTGATAGAAATTGTTCAGCGACTGTTGGCCAGTTGTAAAACTTCACGAATTCAGCACAAGCTTCTCTATTGCATATAAGGGCGTTTTCAATCGCACCGTTCAGGTCTTCTTGCAGCGCCGCAATCGGCGTTGACCAATTAGAAAATGGGCCAGAGCCATCTTCGCCTACAACATCAATTGGTCCCTGCACCGGGTAAGCCGCGACTGGTGTTCCTGTTGCCAGCGCCTCTATCATTACCAAGCCAAAAGTGTCCGTTTTTGAAGGAAAAACAAAAACATCTGCGGAAGCATATATTTTAGCCAATTCTTCACCAAACTTAGCACCGAGAAAATGTATGCTTGGGTATCTGTTTCTAAGTTGCTCAATTGCAGGCCCATCGCCAACAACTAGTTTGGTGCCGGGAACATTTGTTTCGAGAAAGGCCTCTATGTTTTTTTCGACAGCCACTCTGCCTACATATAGCTGAACCGGTCCCGGGTGGGACATTTTTCTGCGACGAGAGGGAGAGTACAGGCTGGTGTCTACACCTCTGGTCCAGGGGACGATGTTTTTAAAGCCTTTATCGGCAAGCTGTTGCCGCACTGTTGGTGTAGCAACTAGAACGCCTGCGCTTGCTGCGTGGAAACGACGAAAAATAGGGTAGAACAGATTTGCAGATAGAGGGGTTCTAGCGGCGATGTATTCAGGGAATGCAGTGTGATACGCTGTGGTGAAAGGAAAGTCGTTTTTTAAGCACCAGCGCCTTGCAGCCCAACCTATTGGGCCCTCAGTCGCTATATGAATAGCGTCAACATTCCATCGTTTAAGAATGGCTGGCACCCGGCCAAGCGTGTTTACCGCGAGCGGAATTTCAGGATAAGTAGGGCATGGTATTGTTTTGAAGAGCTTAGGTGTGAGCATGTAAACTTTATGCCCGCGTTTCTTAAGTTCTTTTCTGAGGTTTTGGAGAGTACGAACAACACCATTTACTTGTGGTGTCCACGCGTCCGAGACGACACATATACGAAGGGTTTTCTCAGATTTTTCTTCCGAGGTTACTTCTGTTTTACCGGTCATGTTGTGGCTTTACTCCGCAGGAACAGGAATTGGAGGCGTGGAGGTATTGTTTTTGTTTTTCGACTTGCGTTTTTTGAATTTTGCAGGGCGCCTTTTTGCAACTTCATCAGCCCAATAGAGAATTTCAAATTCTCCGCTTGGGTGTTCCACAAGGGCTGTGCAGCTCTCAACCCAATCGCCATCATTCATATACTCTACATCGCCAAAAAAGCGGCGTTCTGCATGGTGTATATGTCCGCAGATAACGCCGTCTAATCCTCTACGTTTTGCTTCTGCCGCGACCGCTTCTTCGTACCTTCCAATATACTCAACAGCATTCTTTACTTTGTGCTTTAGGTATGCGGATAAAGACCAGTAGTCGTAACCCAACCATTTGCGCATTCTATTGACCCAAGTGTTTAACTTTAGAAGAAAGACATAGGCATGATCGCCAACATGTGCCAGCCACTTAGCGTATTTGATTACGCCGTCGAATTGATCGCCGTGCAAAACCCAATAGCGTTTGCCGCTTGTCGACGTGTAGATTGTTTCTGGCGCTAGAGTAACTCCTGCCAAATCAT
>JBFOLV010000072.1:0-7991 GCA_040830325.1 Kordiimonas sp.
TAGCTGTGGTTAGGCAGGCTAACATTGAAACGAGATGCGAACTAGTGGAGCAAAAGTAATTATCGCCAGTTGGAGACTATGTTCTTGCTTGGTCCAGCTGTTGAGCTGGTAGCAATAGGATCGCTGCGCTTATGGCGATGCCAGTAATAGTGAGGTTGAGGATTAGATCATATCCTTGGTCTTCCAGTATAAAGGCTGCCGTTAATGGTCCAGATGCCAAGCCCATTTTTGAACAAAACCCTGATAGAGTCGCCATACGGCCATTTGCGTCAAATTCGGCGCATATGCCCAGAATATAGGGTAGTAGGAAAGCCCATGTTGTACTGACGATGATGTTACCGATTAAGAACCAGACGGGTGTTTCAGAAAAGTGCAAAACTGACATGCCAGCTATAGTCAGGATAAACCCGGAAACCATTGGTATCAGGCGCCCAAATTTTGTTGCTAGAATGTAAACCAATAGTGCGCCTAATACTGCTACCCAGTGTGCAATACCGATATGTGCGCTAATTTGGGCAGTTTGCAGGGAATAACTTCTTCCTAATTCGATCATATAGGCAGCCAACCCCATGTTACTCGCTTGGTACAAGAAAATGCCGATGAGAGCCAATACCAGAGGCTTCAGGTTAACCGCTGACTGTTTTGATGTGTCTTGTCGTGTTTTATCTTTTGGTGGATAGACTGGTATAAAAGGCAACATCAGCGCAGCAGCTGAGGTAAATGCAAATAATGCCCAAAAAAGTATTGGTGTGCCGTGAGTTGGCACCATGCCCGGTAAAAGCATTAAGCCTAACCCACCAATGCCAGCTTGAATTACTAGTAGCATGCCAAATGTGCGAGAGGGGTTTTCGGTGCGCGCAATTACTGACAGCACGATGCCTACCAAGAAGCCGCCAACTATTCCATGAATGAACCGAGTGGGGATCAGAATGTTACTGGAAGAAATTTGTGTGGAAGCAGCGTCGATAACCATCAGTGAAATCAAGGCAAATAGAGCAGCTTTCCGCCAACGAATGCGTCCAACTGCAAAAACAGCTAAAAATGCACCAAAGGCAGCACCATAAACATTAGCAGAGGCAACATAGCCCGCGAGCGCGCTAGAATAGTTCAGACCATCAACCAACCCACTGACTAATGCTGCTAGAATGTTGACGTAGAAAATTCCAGCTGTGCCTAAAAACGCTAGCATTATAGCTGCGGGTAATCCATCTGCTGATGCGGTGGGTAATACACTAGTATCTGTATTATTTGAAGGGTTGGCCACGGTAACTCCCGGCGGATAAGCGTGATATCAGATGATAAGATGGTAGATGAAAAGGAAAGTCAATTTATAGACATACCTAATAGTGCGCAGTTAACGGCTTGCAGAACAATATATGTGTCAAAACTGTTTAAAGAAACGCTTAGACGCACTAAATAGTGTCAGTATTAACGATAACATACGTTCTGAGGACTGAAGATGGTGCGGCCTGTATCTGTTGTTGAATTTTCCGGTATTAGAAAAAAAATAGCGAACTTAGTGGAACACCCCCGATTTGTGGGTTTCATTACTGCTCTTATTCTCATCAATGCCGTGGCTTTGGGGCTTGAAACCAATGCATATGTTTCTGAACACTTTAAGCCATTATTAAATCTGCTCGACGTCACAATATTGGGCATTTTTTCTTTAGAAGTTTTGCTCAAACTTTATGCGTACCGTCTGAGCTTTTTTCGGTCTGGCTGGAACTTGTTTGATTTTACAATTGTCGCCATCTCCTTAGTACCATCTTCCGGCCCTCTAACCATTTTACGGGCGCTCCGTATACTCAGGGTATTGAGGTTGCTATCTGTTGTGCCTCAGATGAGGCGTGTTATTGCGGCTATTGCACATTCAATTCCAGGGATGGTTTCAGTAGTGAGTGTATTGTTACTCATTTTTTATGTATCGGCTGTTTTGGTCACAAAACTTTTTGGGCAGCACCCAGATCCACAAATGCAGGAGTGGTTCGGTAGTATTGGTGAATCCGCCTATACGTTGTTTCAAATTATGACTTTAGAAAGTTGGTCTATGGGGATCGTACGTCCAACAATGGAGCTTTTTCCGCTTTCATGGTTATTCTTTGTTCCATTCATTGTTATTACCAGTTTTGCTGTGCTTAATCTTTTCATTGGTATCATTGTTGATGCGATGCAGACATCTCATGCTGAAGAAGACGCAGAGGAGCAAAAGAGTCAGCAGGCGATTCTTGAAAACCTTCAAACGGAACTGGCTGAAATCAAGGAACTACTACAAAAGAGGGACTTGAATAGTTAGGCACTGTGTTCCACTGATTGGCTTTCCGCTTAACTATTAGCTTCCAAGCTGGCCGGATATGTACTCCGGCCAACTTGGATATAGTTTAGCCAATTGCGGCTATGAAACTTTCTTCAAAGATATCTAAGCCCTCTTTGATGGTACCATCGTTGATTGTCAAAGCGGGTAAGAAGCGGAACACATTACCGCGAAAACCACATGTCAGAGCTACCAAGCCACGCTCGTAGGCTTCAGCAAGCACCTTCTTGGTAAGATCGGCATTAGGTTTATGGATATCGCCGTTTTCAACTAACTCCAGTGCTATCATGGCGCCGCGTTCTGTGCGAATTGCACCGATCAGATCTGGGTATTTGTCTTTTAGTGCCTTGAGGCGTTTTTCAAAGAGGTTTGCAATTCGATTGGAAGCTTCTACCAACTTCTCTTCTTCAATGACCTCAATGACAGCTAAGGCTGCTGCACATCCTATAGGTGAACCTCCGTATGTTCCGCCAAGGCTACCTGGAATAGGGGTGTCCATGATGTCCGCTTTGCCAATAACCGCTGCTAGTGGAAAACCTCCAGCTATCCCTTTTGCTGCTGTCATCAAGTCAGGTTCAATACCAGAGTGTTCACAGGCGAAGAACTTTCCTGTGCGACCAAAGCCAGTTTGTATCTCGTCAGCGATTAATAGAATACCGTGCTTGTCACACAGGGTTCGCAGGTTTTGCATGAATGAATTGGACGCGGGATAGAAACCACCCTCTCCTTGTACAGGCTCAATGATAATAGCTGCAATATCCTGTGGCGCGATATCCACCTTAAAGAGTGTGTCCATGGTTTCTAAGGATGTTTCTTCGCTAATGCCAAGCTCTGGAATAGGGAAGGGAACGTGATAAATTTCGCCTGGGAAAGGGCCAAAAAGATTTTTATGGGGGGTTATTTTACCGGTTAATCCCATTGAGAGCATTGTGCGGCCATGAAAACCGCCATTGAAGGCGATTACACCACGACGGCCGGTGTGAGCGCGTGCAATCTTAATGCAGTTTTCAACCGCTTCAGCGCCTGTAGTAACAAAAATTGATTTCTTGGGTGTGCCACCTGGTGCTAACTCGTTCAGTTTTTCGGCTAGTTCAACGGCTGAATCATAGGGCGTGACCATCACGCATGTGTGGCTGAAACGTTCAAGTTGCGCTTGAACAGCAGCAGTAACTTTCGGGTTCAAGTGCCCCGTATTACAAACGGCAATGCCTGTCCCGAAATCAATGTAGCGTTTTCCTTCTACGTCCCACATTTCAGCATTCTCTGCGCGGTCAATATAGACAGGTGCAACATTACCTTGGCCGCGTGCTATGGCTGCCTCTTTGCGTTGCTGCCACGCAATGTTGCTGTTGTTGGCTGTGATTGTTTGCATCTTATTCATTGGTCTATCCCGCCCATGCAGATGTATTTAATTTCAAGGTAATCATCCAAGCCATACTTTGACCCTTCCCGACCTTGCCCGGATTCTTTCACACCTCCGAATGGTGCCATTTCATTTGAGATGATACCTTCGTTGATGCCGACAATTCCGTATTCCAGTGCTTCAGCAACACGCCATACTCGGCCGATATCTCTTGAATAGAAATAGCTGGCGAGGCCAAACTCTGTATCGTTGGCTATAGTGATGACTTCTTCTTCCGTGGAGAATTTAAAGATAGGGGCCACCGGGCCAAAAATTTCTTCGCGGAATACACGCATTGAGGAAGTAACATTCCCTAATATTGTAGGCTCAATGAAACATGCGCCAAGTGAGGATTTTCTCCCGCCTGCAATCACTGACGCGCCTTGTTCGACGGCGTCATCAATCAGTGTCAATACATCACTGGCAGCTTTTTCACTGATCAGAGGGCCAACGGACACGCCTGCTTCTGTACCTGAACCAAGTTTTAATGTGGCCACTGCTGCTTTCAGTTTTTCCATGAAAGCGTCGTAGATACCCTCCTGTACGAGAATACGGTTGCTGCACACGCAGGTTTGACCTGCGTTTCTATATTTGCTTATGAGCGCACCGCTTACCGCTGCATCAAGATCAGCATCATCAAAAACGATGAAGGGTGCGTTGCCCCCGAGTTCCATTGAAGTGCGTTTTACTGTTTGTGAACATTCTGCCATTAATTGCTTACCCACTGGGGTGGACCCTGTAAAAGTAAGCTTCCGAATTGCCGGGTTGGAAGTGAGTTCCTCGCCGATCTCTGACGTGGCCCCAGCGAGAATATTTACCACACCTGCAGGGATACCTGCTCGCGTGGCAAGTTCGCCGAGTGCCAAAGCCGAAAGCGGTGTGAGGTTGGCTGGTTTACAAACAACAGTACAGCCAGCAGCAAGGGCAGGCGCAATCTTGCGTGTAAGCATGGCATTGGGGAAGTTCCAGGGGGTAATGCAGGCTACAACGCCGACTGGCTGTCTGATGCACACGACACGTTTGTCATTGGTAGGGTGGGGTATTGTATCCCCGTAGATGCGTTTTGCTTCTTCTGCAAACCACTCAATGTAGCTAGCGCCATACGCGATTTCGCCTCGTGATTCTGCAAGGGGTTTGCCTTGCTCAGCGGTTATAAGTTGTGCGAGATCTTCTTGGTTCTCCATGACCAAATTGAACCACTTACGCAGAATTTTAGCGCGTTCCTTAGCGTTCGTTTGTTTCCATTTAGGCAGTGCAGTTTCCGCCGCTTCTATAGCCTGACGAGTTTCAGCAGCACCACACTCTGCGACATTGGCTATTAGTTCACCGGACGCGGGGTTCTCTACTGGAAATGTGCGCTTTGAATCAGCGTTAAGCCATTCGCCATTTATGTAGGCTTTGGTTTTAACTAAATTAGGGTCATTGAGTTTCATGCTGGTTCTCTATTGTTCCGAGTTTTCTCAAGATTACTTTTCAATAATTCTAGACGCAATCGAGTAATTTTCGTATTTTATGTGAATTAAATTCACATAAGGGCATGATGATGGATCGGCGCAATCTCCCTCTGACAGCATTAAGAGCTTTTGAAGCAATGGGCAGACACCTGCATCTGGGGCGGGCGGGTGAAGAATTAGGGGTTACCCACGGCGCTGTCAGTCATCAGATACGTTTCCTTGAGGAGAGGTTAGGGGTTGAGTTGTTTAATCGCTCTGGAAACAGGCTACAACTTACGGCGGCGGGTATAGGTTTGCTGCAGTCTGTTAGTGAGGGATTTGACCTTATTGTGAAAGGGGCAAAGCACCTTAATCAGGACAGTTTGTCAGGACGGCTTGTGATTGGGTGCACACAAACAGCCGGAGCGAGTTGGCTTGCGAAAACGATTAGTGATTTTTACAGCGAGTATCCGCAATCAGAGATACATATAGTAGAATTGAAACCACAGCAGAAGGATATCCCTAGAGAAATAGACGTTGCTATCTGTTACGGCGAACCAAACACTGAAGACCGAAGGTTGGTAGAACTTGGTGTTCCTCAAATATTCCCAGTAAGTAATCCTCGGATATTTCACGGAAAACAAACCATTCGTAAGCCAGAAGATCTATTGAAGCTCCCACTGCTGCATGACAATCAGAATAGCTGGGTGAATTGGTTGGAAGCGATGGATGTTTCAGTGCCAGACACTTTGCAACAAATTCATTTCTTCAACACCAGCCTCTCATTGAGTGCCGCTCGGCTGGGATATGGTGTGGCACTCTGCAATCGTTTTGAGGCACAAGATGATTTGCTTGAAGGACGTTTAATTCAGCTTATGCGGCATACTGTTCCTGAAAAGAACGGTTACTATCTGCTTACTGACCAGTCAGAGAAGCAGTCTCTGAGAGCACGATTATTTGAGGAATGGATAACAGGGGTCTTTGATTAAAGAATGAACTTTATGCTTATTGAAAGTTTTAACTGAGTTTTTTGGTGATGTTGGATGATACATCACTCAATGCCCAGGTTGACAAGTTGTTCTCGGCGCCAGTCTTTCCAGCGTCCCTTTAGGTTTGATTTAATATACTGCTTATATTCCGAAATTTTTACCGGGTCATCATCAGTGATGCTATTCTCAAGCAGGATGAACGCTGTCGGTAGCCCAACCCATCTGTCACCATTAACTCTTCCGAGTGTGAAGGCTTCTCGTGCTTCGGATAAGCCCCGGTCGCGATTTCCTTGTGCTAAATATATAACAGCTTTTAACTGGTGAGCTGTCGCTGGGTCAGGGACTCTGTCGGCGACATCGGCGGCTTCTAGCCATTTTCTTTCCTCGATCAACATGTCTACGAAATCAGCTGCTGCGCTTTTAAACACCCATGTGTTTTCCGGTGTTATAGGTCTTGATAAAGTGTCTTGATACCACTGTTTTTTTTCTGCTCTATCTTCAGCAAACATAGCAAAATGATAATACACAAGCATATAGTGTGAAGCATCAAAGTTACCGTCGGCAAGTAAGCTTTTGGCATGGTGAAGATATTCATATTTTTTGTCTGCAAAACCAAGTTTTCCAGCCATTATCGACAGCAATGTATACGCTCGTATTTCCTTTACTGGTTCATTGGCGAGCCTTGCGAGAGACGCTGCTTGTAAAAGTTGACGGGTGATAGCCTCGAAATCTCCTTTAATGTGTGAAATTTCAGCGATGGCTTTGGTTATTTCAGATTGGATAAAAAATAACTCAGCTTTCTCTGATATGCTTGCAGCTTCGTTTAATAGGTTTTGAGCACTAAGTATTTCCCTTTGGGCGATGGCTCGCTCCCCTTGTAGCCATTTTGCCGTTGCTAGGTAGGCCGACATGTTATTGGTGACGCTTAACTGGGCGAGTTTGTCTATATAAGCCCCCGCAACATCATAATTCGCTTCGTTAAGGTGACGTTTTGCCAGATAAACTAAAATTGCAGAATTTTCTGGGTTACGGTTATGTAAAAGTTCAAGTTCTGAGGTAACTAGTGCATCATTCTGTATGCTGAAGTATCTTGAGTTAGTGATCAGTCGAATGTCTGCTATAACTGTTTGCGACAATGCCTGAATATCTGATGAGGTATGATAGGCCTGCCAGCTGCGATGCTGCCCTTGAATATGGTATGTAAAAAAGTAGTTTCCCTGAATCCAGCGGAGTATCCCAGACATGAGCAGTTTGTTTTCTGAAAAACCTGCTTTTTGTCGTTCCATATAGGGTGAGTTTAAGAAGGCACGTGCAGATATGGGGCTTGATATAGTGGTAAAACTCGCGGCTAAATTCTGATTTAACTGGCCTTTCCCATCTGAAAGCGTTCCACCGAAACGCGCTTCGACCGGTATAAATGCGACAGACGTTTGTTTTTCTGTATTTGGTGTCTGGTCGGCCGGGTTTTTAGTCTGATTTAGGAAAAAGATTGCTGCGATAAGTGTTAACGCAACAAGCGTAGATATTAGAAACAGGGCCGGTATTTTTTGAGTGATTTTTCCAGATGCATTGGGTCTGGCATCTGGGTCGGATTTCCTTAATGGAATTTGCCATTGATATCCACGCTTAGAATAGGTCCTGATCGCGTCACTAGCGATTATATTCCTTAGTGTACTAATGTTCTGGAATACCACTTGTTCCGACACCGCACGACCTTCCCAGACATGATCAAGGATATCTTCTTTACTGAAAATACTATCTGGTTCACTGAGGAATAAAGCTAACAGTCGCCCCTGTTTTTGGGTGAGAGGCATCAGTTCTCCTCGCTGGTATAACACCTGCTGCTGGAGATCAAA
>JBFOLV010000073.1:0-4678 GCA_040830325.1 Kordiimonas sp.
AGCGCCCGCCTACACCAAAATGTGAGAAGATATTGGGCGTGTTACTCAGAAGTTCCCAGGCTCGGCCGAAAATGGTGCAGTCTATAACCACGCGACTATTTTTTATGCATACAGTCTCTATAAAATAGGCGACACTGAGCGCGCCTACGACGTGCTGAGAAAGATGCTGCCCGACCAAACAGATGCTATCAAAAGGGGGCAGCTACCTGCATTTATTCCCAACTATTACCGCGGAGCCTATCATCAGTTTCCACGCACGGCTGGTATCTCCAGTCAGCTATTCAATACAGGTACTGTCGCTTGGTACTATCGGTGCGTCATTGAAGAGCTATTTGGCTTAAAAGGCTCTCACGGCACACTTCTAATTGAGCCTAAGCTACCCGCTACATGGGACACCGCATCAGCGACCCGCACATTTGCCGGAAGTAAGTTCGTTGTTACCTATGAACGACAAGCAGGCTGTTCCAAAATAGAAATAATTGTGGATGGCACTGCACTGGACAAGGCATGCATCACAAACATTAAGCCCGGCAAAGTTTATAAAGTGTCTGTCACACTACCACATGGATCAAAAGACGACAGGATGGTCTCATGAATAGCCCTCAAGAAAAACCATCATCTGCTCTCATCATTGTAATGGGTGTCAGCGGATGCGGAAAAACCGGTGTAGCGAATGCGATAGCAAATGAGCTTTCTATGGACTTTATTGAAGCGGACGAACACCACAGTGCGGAAGCAAAAGCCATGATGAAGGCAGGAAAGCCTCTCACTGATACGATGCGCGAACCATGGATTAGCTCAATATGCTCCGCCATAGATGCACTAGCACGCCAAAATAGGTCTGTTATCCTAGCCTGTTCAGCCTTAAGGAAAGGCCACCGACAAATATTTCGTTCACTCGGGTTACCGTGCCACTTCATATACTTGAAAGGGAGTGAGGCATTAATCAGCACCAGACTACATAACCGTGTAGGGCATTTCTTTCCGCCTGTATTACTAAAAAGTCAGTTCGATGCACTACAAGACCCTAAGGAAGAAGAAGATGTCACGCCTGTCGACATCACACCTTCACTGGCAGAAGTTGTGCAGCAATCTATCACCGTAGCTCTACGTTTTACTCAAGAGATTTCGGCATGATAATATTGAAACTCTTCTCCATGCAGAGCCTCGTTCTGAGTATTTTAGCCACATCTGCGTTTGCCCAGCCCCAAGTTGCCAAATTTTCGAGCGCTCCTCCCATCATTGACGGCATAATAGATGACACAGCTTGGCAAGCTGCGCCTTGGTATCCGATTGATAAACACATCTTAGGGGATATGCCAAAACCGGATGATTTTTCTGGCAGATACAAAGTTACTTGGGACGAAAACCAATTGTACATCCTCGCAGAAATCACTGATGATATACTAATCGATCAACATGCAGACCCTCGCCACAACTACTGGGACGACGACACTCTGGAAATCTTCATTGATGAAGACATGTCAGGAGGTGACCATCAGTATAGTTATAATGCCTTTGCTTATCATGTTGCTCTAGACGGTCAAGCTGCGGACTTTGGCCCCAAAAACCAAGATGGGAGCAACAATATTGTTCTGCTCAACAATCACCTTAACAGCGTTTGGAAACGTGCCCCCAATGCCCCAAACAAAGTCATATGGGAAGTAGCCCTCAGTATTTATGACGACACCTTCAAACAGGATACAAACAGTCACCCAGTTCACCTTAGTGCGGGGAAGAAAATGGGTTTCATGTTGGCTTACTGCGACAATGATGGCAGTAAGTACCGAGAACATTTCATTGGCTCTCATAATATTGAACCTGTAAACGGTGACAAAAATCGAGGCTACATAGATGCTTCTGTTTTCGGCACTTTAAAGCTTATTAAATAACAGTAGCAACCAAGTCTGAGGCATGCAAAGGGCCAATCACATGGCAACTATACGCGAAGTATCAAAAGAAGCTGGTGTCTCTCGAGCCACAGTTACTCGTGTTTTGCAAACGCCTGAAAAAGTAGCGAGCAAAACCCGCGAAAGAGTCCAAGCTGCAATCAAGAAACTTGATTACCGGCCCAACATGCTTTCACAAACGTTCCGCAACAAACGCAGTAACACCATCGTGGTGATGGTGCCCAATATAGCAAACCCACTGTTTGCTAAAATAATCTCAGGCATCGAAACCGTCACACAAAAACACGGATATAACCTCCTATTAGGAGATACACATAATTCTTCAGAACTTGAGGCCCATTATATAAATCTAGTTGAAACTCAGTTAGCGGCGGGCGTGCTGCAGTTAAGTAGCTATTCTATGCGCAACTCGCCCCTTCCAAACCCTAATATTAAGGCTGTTGGAATTGCTGGCACCGATAACACCTGTGGAGCAGAGTTTCCCACCGTACGCATTGACAGTGTTGAGGCGGCAAAAACGGCAGTGAACTATCTGATCAACCAAGGGCACAAGCGCATTGCCGTAATTACCGGCCCAAAAGATAACAGTAATACAGAGCAACGACTTGAAGGCTATAGAACGTCCTTGGGGAGTGCAGGCATAGCCATCGACACCGATATAATTTTTGAAGGGGATTTTCGTCTCGCTTCGGGGCAGTCAGCCGTTACCAGAATGCTAAAACAAACCTCAGAACTGCCAACCGCTATTTTCTGCATGAACGATGAAATGGCCATCGGCGCAATTAATGGCCTGTCTTCAGCTGGCTTAACTGTTCCAGAAGACATGTCAGTCATAGGGTTTGACGACATTGACTTTGCAGCCTTCGTTACACCTCAACTCACTACAATAGCTCAGCCTGCCAACGAAATGGGACAACGGGGCGCTACTCTCCTAATACAGATGATCGAAGAACAATCGCCATCAGACCAAGATATCGTTTTGCCTTTCGAATTTGTCGTTAGAAACAGTGTTTCCAAAATAGAGCCTTAACAACAATTAACCTGAAAGCATCATTCCCCCTGACAAGCCCCAAACACCGTAGGGGTTTTACTTTATCTTCTGTTGTATCGCGGTGATTATCTGGCCATGTATCTTAGCCGTTATAGGATAGAATAATATCAGTAAACATGAGCCCAGAAGCGCCACGCCGGGAATAAGGATGTAAATATCCTTAACACCCGCTAATACTGTTAAAGCAGAGGAACTGTCTGCTTTGAATCCAATAAAATCAAGCAAGACACCGACTGCAAAGGCTGATAGGCCAATTGTCACTTTCTGGAAAGAAGATGCAATGCCAATCAACAAAGATTCACTGTGAACACTGCTCTGATATTCCCCGTATTCTATAGTGTCAGGTAGCATACTCCAGAACAACACAGCATATGAACTAACACCGATAGTCACGAGCGTAATTTCAGCGAGGGCTAATCCAACATTCCCACTGGTATCAACATACAATAGAAACAGCCCAACAAGAGCAATAAGCCCCCCTAACAACCATGCATTCCTCTTACCAATTTTTAAAGTAATGCTCGTCCAAAGAGGGATAGAAAGCAATGGTGCTGCAGTCATGATAATGATAGCGGTGTTGCCGGTGCCACGGTCGCCGAATTGGCTTTCAAAATAGAATAAACTCGTTTGACCAATAACTGTGTTTGCAACTGTAACTAGTGACAACGCCCCCACCAAAAGCAAAAAAGGCTTATTACTAAACACCGACGACAAGCCCTCACTCGCACTGGACGTGGTGGTTGTTGCGTTGATTGGGTTAGCAGATTCCCTCGTACTAACAAAACAGAAGCAAAGAATAAAAACTGACGCAACCGCTGCTCCCACTCCAAGGTAAGAAAACGCTGTCGCTTCATCATACTTTTCAAGTAGGTGTTTTGCATAAAAACTAACACAGACGCCGCCAAGAAACCCAAAATACATTCGGATACCCGCCAACTTTGTCCGTGCGTCTGAGTTTCGCGTAACCCGAGCGCTAAGCGCGGAATAAGGAATAGAGACAAGCGTGTAACAAGTGCGAAACAACAACAAAACTGCCAAGTAGTATGTCACTTGCCAAGTCTGGCTTGTAATATCCACTGGCGTAAATAGCAGAAAAAACGATAATGCAAGCGGCACAGAACCCAACAACAAATAGGGACGATACGGCCCCCACCTACTAGTCGTGCGCTCTGCAAGATAGCCCATCGCAGGGTCGGTTACCGCATCCCATATGCTCGCAACCAGGAAAATTGTTCCAATAACAGTGTTCGGCAATCCCGCTACATTTGCATAGAAGAAAAACAAATAGAAGCCGGTCCCTTGCCAAAACAGATTAAGGGCAAAATCCCCGGTTCCATATCCAACAAATGTTTTCCAACCAGGCTGAGTACGCATTTATAATCGCTTAGGATTGATTTTTGACTGTCACGATGAGTTTAAGCATCTTACAGGCTAGTAAGATATGATCAATTGTAATGATTGATTGAAACTACATAGTTTGCACAGCGAATAAACAGCATAAGACCCTGAGAACATAGACTATTCTCAGGGCCTTATTATGCCGGATATTTTCCTTAAAAGGAAAATGGCTTGATCCAGACAATAATTTTGGCCATGAGGCGCTCTCTCCAATTTTTCAGAATTATAAGGGGCTCGTTCCCCCTGTACCTTCAAACAGGTGGTCGAGAAATCCTGCACGACATGATCTGTGATTTTACAACAGTTCAAAAAAAGACAC
>JBFOLV010000074.1:0-4112 GCA_040830325.1 Kordiimonas sp.
CATGCCCACGTCATACATACCCCAGTCCGTAAAGTTCCAACCCGAATGGCAGTTAGAACAACCAGCTTTGCCCGTAAATAATTTGAAGCCACGCTTTGCAGCTGCTGAAATTGCGCCTTCATCACCTGAAATCCAAAGATCAAAAGGCGCTTCAGCGGAAACAATTGTGCGTTCGTAGGTCGCGATTGCATACCCAATGTTTTCAAATGATATGCCCTCATCTGGAAACACATCTTCAAACAAACGCTTATACCCCTCAATCAATTTGAGCTCCGCAACTAGAGCCTCCGAACTTTCTCCCATCTCTTCTTTGGTTTGAAGAGGGCCAAATGCCTGTATTTGCAAACTACGGGCGCGTCCGTCCCAATAAAGCTTATCGCTCCAGGCTAGATTAAGAATCGTGGGAGTATGCCGGTGTAAGTGCGTATTATCTGCGCCAATAGATGTTGGCAGTGCGTCTTCCCAAGCAAAACTAGGATTGTGGCACGTTGCACATGAAATATTGTTGTTTACTGACAGTCTCGGATCAAAGAATAACATCTTTCCAAGGTTCGCTTTTTCCTTGGAGTAAGGGTTCTCTTCAGGAAATGGTACCTCACTTGGTCGAGCATATTGTTGCTTTAGAGCCTGCATATCCTCGCCGTAAACTAGGCTAGGCGCAAAACTACCCACTAACAACAAGCACCCGATGAAATTCTTGATATTCAACACTACACCTCGTCCCAGCCAGTTCATGCATGAACTAGGACTGTCTATATACTTTGGCGTGTTAACATCACATCAACATTCATGTGATCATACCCGTGAACAGGCACCCTAGCTCCACAGAATCTCGATACAAAGTGTCGCAGCCAAGCCGAAACCATTGTAAATTCAGCCACTGGCTCCTAATTAGTGGGTATGGAAGCGAATGCACAATTACATAAAACGGCAGACCGGCCTTATATCTATAAGTTTGTAACTGCTTTTTATTCGACGGTTAGGAAAGACCCCGCTATTGGCCCCATCTTTGATGAGGCTATCGGAGATCATTGGGATCAACATTTTGAAACTTTAACTGACTTCTGGATGACGGTTTTACTAGGTGTGCACACCTATAAAGGTAATCCTTTTCTTGTACACAAGCAGTTGCCCACCCTCAAAGACGAGCATTTTGACATTTGGTTAGGTATCTTCGAGGAAGTTGCACGAGATCAGCTTTATCCTGAACTGGCGGAAATCGCCGTAGACAAAGCTGGTAAAATTGCTAGCAGCCTAAGACAAGGGCTATTTTACCGCGTAGCCAGTTAGTAAAATAGTAGCCTTAGAAACGCACCTTAAATAACGCGTTTCCTTCCGTTTTCAGCCAGCGGCGCCTGATCATATGATCCGGAACGCAGCGTGCTACATGCGCCCAAAAATATTCTGAGTGGTTCATCTCTATAATGTGGGACACCTCATGTGCAGCAACATAATCGAGCACCTCAAATGGCGCCATGACCAAACGCCAACTGTAACGCAACGTGCCCGATGATGAACAACTTCCCCAACGACTTTTCATATCACCAATACTGACACGCTTAAAAGACACTCCCAGCGTTTCTGCATGATAATGAGAACGTTCTGTCAGAACTTTCTTTGCTTCCGCCCGCAACCACTTCTCTAGGCGCACTGATGCCATATCATATGGGCCACCTACCTGAAGCTTATCGGTATCCAACGAGACAGAGCGCGGCGATTGATCCGTATATTCAATTGTTAAGTGATCACCTAGGAAAGAAATCTGATCCCCATGACCTATGATTTTGTGTGGCTCGACAGTTTTGCGTTCTGCAATCAACCATTGTTCGTTAGAAACCACAAACTTCTCAGCTTTGCGCAGTCCAACATATTTGGGGAGAGTAAGTTTTATGTCACCGCTGGTTTTATCAACCCTGAGCGTTAACCGCTTAGCTTGTGCATTACGGCGCACGTTAACAGGAACCTCTTCACCCTCTAGGCTGATATAAAACGATTCCCCCAAGTTTGCAGAAGCTCCCAACGTTTAGTTTATGCGGGCCACTCGACCAAATGATCTTCAAAGTCACCAGCCTCGCGCTCATCAATAATTTTGCCTTTAACGGACGCGCCCGACGTATGGACACTATTGGCATCTCCGCTCACCAATGGATGCCAATCATACAGATCTTTACCTTCAAATAATAACCTGTAAGCACAAGTGCTTGGCATCCATGGGAGTTGATCTAAAAGCTCAACACTCATGACCACGCAATTGCCAACATACCGTTGGCGCGTCATATATTTCCCGCACCGTAAAGTATCATGGTCAAGAAAGCGGCAAGCCACATCAGTGTGATGAATTTCACCCGTATCTTCCTCCTCAAGTTTATGCAGACAACATTTTCCACAGCCGTCGCAAAGAGATTCCCACTCTTCACGATTCATCTCCGCTAATGCCTTATCTTTCCAAAATGTCATTATCTAAAAGCTGTCGCCTGATTTCTAACTATCTTGCGTTGCTGCTTTTTCCAAAACAGGCTTAAACACATCAGCAATATCTTGTGGTGTATCTCGCGCCGTAAACAAACGGTTATACTTACCATCTTTTTCCATAACAAAGATGTAAGACTGATGATCCATCAGATAACCATCTATACCTTCTTGTTCCCGTTTTGCATAATAAACACGGTATTCTTTCGCCACTTCTGCTGTCTCTTCAAGACTACCACGTAGTGCAATCAAACTTGGGTGATAATCCAACACATAATCTGCAAGTTCTTCAACCGTATCTCGTTCAGGGTCTACTGAAATAAACAAAGGCTGAAGAGGACTTAAGTCATAGCCTTCTTCTTCCAGAAGTTTCAAAGCCGTTGATAGTTTATGTAGCTCAATGCGACATACATCCGGACAGTAACTATACCCAAAATATACAAGCATATAGCGGCCTAGAAAATCCGTATCAGACATTTTTTCACCGGTATGGGCGGTCAATGTGAATGGTCCACCAGGGCCATCGGATGCTTGCTCAGAGGTGCCAACAAAGCGGTTCACCATAAAGAGGCCAACCAATAAAACGGCGAGCCATGAGAAAATACGGATTGCTTTCATGTACCATCTCCAAAAAAATTGATCGCCTTTTCAGCATAAATCTGGGCTTTAGGGCTTGTGATCTTGCCGCTGTTATAGAAATATGGGCGGCTCATGTCACGAGCAATAGCGCTTCATGTGGCAAAATGACATATAATTGATAAAACACGATTGCGGAGTCCCCATGCAAATACTCGTTCGCACCCTTATTCTATTGACGGCTATAGCAGCCTACAACAGCACCCATTCCCCGGCGATGGCGTCACCACAGCTTGACCTGCTAACGGCTGTTGAAAAACAGAATATGGAGGAGCTGACTGACCTACTAAACAAAGGTGTTTCCCCCAACACTCGTATGAAAAGTAGTGGTTTGCCAGCAATTATTATTGCAGCGGATGTTGCAAGTTTAAAGGTAATGAAACTGCTCTTGGAGAATGGTGCCAAACCTGACCTAGCAGATCGCACACGCGGCGAAACAGCCTTAATGAAACGGGCAGTCGCTGGCGACACAAACATGATACAACTCCTCCTGGCGCACGGCGCTGACCCTAACCGTGCTGACATCGCTCAAGAAACTGCTTTAATGAAAGCTGTACGTGGCCGCAAGTTTAAGGCAGCACAGATGCTTCTTGAAGCTGGAGCAGACCCAAATGTGCAGGACCTTACCGGGAAAACAGCTTTAGAGTATGCAAAACTAAGCCGTAGCCGTAGGTTTGTTCGCCTTCTTCAAGAGGCGGGGGCTACTTATTAACGGTACAACAGCATCTATCTTATCAGAGGGGCCATCTTCGCTATTCTGGCTCCTCCTGATTATGGTTGCAGTCGTGTCCGATCTTGTTGCGGGCAAATTTCTATCTGGCCGTATTCCAAACATTGATAGTTTTCTTTTCGCCCTAGCGAAAAGAACCGCTGACAAATTAAATCGGCAAGGGCGCTCCAAAAGTGCTTTAAAAACCCGGGGGCTTATTGCCCTTATGGTTTGGATACCAATCCTATATTTTGCGGGGTACTGGGCTAATCAATACAGTCCTTTTTCAGCCGCCACC
>JBFOLV010000075.1:0-4689 GCA_040830325.1 Kordiimonas sp.
AAGTGAAGAACTATATATTTCATAGCCTTACTCATGTGTTTTTCCACAGTACTACGTGAGATTTCAAAGCGTTCAGCTACCTCACGGTGACTGAGGCCTTCAAACTTGTGCGCGACAAAAACGCGCCTGCACTGCGGAGGCAAGTCATCCAGCAGTGCAACTATGCGATCTACTTTTTTTTGCGCATCTATCGATACAGTCACATCAACGCTGTCATCAACAGGTTCGCCACTCACCTGATGAGTGGAAGTCTCGCCCCAATCTTTTTCACGGCCTTTTTGGCGAATAGCTTGCTTACGCAAATCAAGCGCCAAGTTATTTGCCACTCTATATAAGAAAGCCGTTGCATTGGTTATTGGTTTGTCGAAGGAAGAGCGTTCCAACTTTAGAAACATCTCTTGTAGAATATCATCTGCAATGGTTTCATCACGAAAACGCGCCACGAGAAAACGGCGCAATTCAGCCCGTTTTTCCATGTAGGTTTCTATCAATGCCGATTTCGTCCGCTCTCCCAAGCAAACACTCCCTGCTACCGGCACCGCATGCCCCTCTGTACCCTTGGCCATAACCATCCCAGAAGTTGTAACCATTTGCAACATTCTGAGCTAGTTTTCTATGATTGATATGAACACACCCTGAACTTAAACAGCAGAAAGCCATGGCTGCTTGCGCGACCATGACTTTCCACCACTCAGAACAAAAGTTAAAAGAAGAACACCTCTAGAAAGCGTAATCTAAATTAGATAGATCACTAATCGACAGACCTTCTAGGAACACACTATCCCCAGCGCCAGTGTCAATCATAACACCGCTTTGGCCCGAAACCTGTGTTGCCGTAGCTGCAGATTGTACATCCGAAACGGTTTTGAAGTCTGTTGCTGTTTGCTGAAGTGCAAGAACATCCTCACCAACTTTAAAGTCAGTCACCCGGTCGTCACCGTTACCTGATTTAAAAGAAAATGTATCTTTCCCAGCGCCCCCGGTTAGTATGTCGTCTCCGGCGCCGCCCCAAATGGTGTCATTACCACCGCTACCATCAACTGTGTCGTTCCCTGCACCACCAAACAGGGTGTCATTACCTGCGCCCCCATTGACTTTATCATTACCGCCAGACGCATAAACTTTATCAGCACCTTCGCCGCCACTGATTTGATCATTAGTGCCAGAGGTATTGGCGTCACCGCGCCCACCAAAGATTAGGTCATCACCTGTACCGCCGTCTATCTTATCAGCACCGGCGCCGCCTCCTATGGTGTCTGCTCCGGCGCCACCTTCCATGGTGTCTGCTCCAATATCGGTTTTACCGGCGAATATTTTATCATTGCCAACACCACCCATCAGGCTATCGGCGCCAGCACCGCCGCTGATAAAATCATTACCTTTACCACCGTCAATGGTATCATTACCGCCATTACCTTTAAGACCATTATTGGCGTCATTACCTTTGATGCTATCATTACCCTCTGCTCCAGAGGCTTTTTCAATGGTGGTGTCTGGCGCAATGAATAGGGTTTTCTGTAACTCCTTATCACCGGAGTTATTGGTTTTGTATTTTACCGTGGTGCCAATGTTGCTCCAACTTCCTGGCGTAAGATCAATTGAAACATCCGCGTTACCATTTTTAACGGTGATTCCGTCTCGACCGCCAGCATCCCAGATTGTTAAAAAGTGTCGCTGAGTCAAATCAAACTCATAAGTATCATTGCCAGCAGTTTTGGTCGTATTTTTACCGTAAAGTTTCTGCAAGGCCTGTATGTCAAACCACATGTATGTCTGTGGCATTAGGTCACTTTCGTACGCATCCTTGAAGTTTGCGGAAAAATTATAAGTGAGGGACGTATACTCAGGCCCATCAAACTCTTCTGGCAGTTTTTTGAACTCCCCCTCTTCATCATGAGGGTGTTTCAAGCCGAGGGCATGCCCAAACTCATGTTGAATAACACCTACTTCATTGTCAGATATCTTAGTGCTGGTCGGACTAAAGGCTTTGGCATTCAGCCAAATGTCACCGCCATACGGCGTATTTTCAGGTGATGAGGCCCAAGCAACAGTGCCTTCGTCGCTGTCTTCCATGAAACCAAGGCGTATCGCCGCCTGTCCAGCCTCATCCCCTTTCAGTTCTTTAAAACGAAGGTTGGTTACTGTTGAAAGATTGTCGAGTAACCCTTTGAAATAATTCTGCTGAAATTCAGTTAACGGTTTAAAATTATTGCTAGGTTCCTCGCCTTCGCCGTAACCATCATACTGCGAAGGTTTACTTGGAAAACCATATGTTAGACTTGTGGTTGCGGCTCCAACGTCTTGTGTCCATTTATCACCCGTAAGCAAACCATCAATCTGAATATTTCCTGTGGGGCCAACTCTCTCTGCAGCGCGTGTACTATCTGTCGCCATCTTTTTTCTCCACTCAAACTTTACACAACGTAAACAGCGGAATTTGGCCTAACTCCCCACAGGTAGCGAAATTATCTGCTGTTATTTGAGAGACGCCGCAATAGTTCAATCGCCACCATAGTTTTTGAGAATTAGACCAGAGGCCATAGAGTTACCTAGCTATGCTAGGTAAGTTTTTTTCTTGAAGGCGTGAAGCACACTAATGGCCCAAATAAGGCACAGCGAAAGGCCCTAACAATCTCAGGCACAGGCCTTATAGTGTTATATGCATCAAGCAAAATTGCTGTTCTGGGAGGCAAAAAAATGACATCAAAATTACTCGCATTAGCTGTATTATTGTTAGGTAGTTTAAATGCCAAAGCAGACGAAACAGTTGCCTATCCAGAAGTTTTGTCGATGAAAGAGCGCGCAGCACTTCAGGATGCTTGGCTGGAAAAGAGGCTTGACCGCATCATCCCTGATCTAATGCGTGAACGCGGCATTGATATGTGGGTCCTTATTGCACGCGAGTATAATGAAGACCCTGTTGTTAAAACAATGTTACCTGCAACTTGGCTATCGGCGCGCAGACGCACGATCCTACTATTTCACGATACGGGGTCAGAAGTTGAACGTCTTGCTGTCAGCCGGTACGCCGTTGGAAACTTTTTCAAAGCCGCTTGGAATCCTGAGACAGAGCCCGATCAATGGAAACGACTGAACAGTATCATAACAGAGCGCAACCCAAGGAAGATTGCGCTCAATGTATCAGGCACCTTTGCACTCGCTGACGGCCTTACCCACAGCCAACATACTGATTTAATGAAAGCTTTGGGCAAAGACATACAGAACCGCATTGTACATGACCCTGCCCTCGCGATAGGTTGGTTAGAGCGCCGCATTCCTGAAGAAATGGAACAATACCCCAACATGGAAGGACTAGCACACGCAATTATAAACGAAGGCCTGTCAACGTCGACCATAACCCCCGGCGAAACTTCAACAGCCGATCTCATGTGGTGGTTCCGTGATAAAATAAGAGAAACCGGCGTTACAGCTTGGTTTCACCCGACCGTCTCTATTCAGCGGCAGCAATATAGAACAGAAGGCCAGAAAATGACTGAATTGTTCGACCCGGATAAGGACAACATCATTCGTGCTGGTGACCTTATCCATCTCGATTTTGGCATTACTTATATAGGCTTGAACACAGACACTCAGCATCATGCCTATATTTTAAAGAGCGGTGAAACAGATGCTCCAGAGGGCCTTAAACAAGCGCTGGCAAACAGCAATCGCCTTCAAGATATATTGACTAGCAACTTCAAAACTGGCCAAAGCGGCGATGATATTCTTGCCGCGAGCCGCGCACAGGCGATTGATGAGGGAATCGAGCCAAGCATCTACACACACCCAATTGGATATCACGGCCACGGAGCTGGCGCGACGATTGGCATGTGGGATCAACAAAATGGTGTTAAAGGGCGTGGATATTATCCGCTTGTCGCCAAAACAGCATGGTCAATAGAGCTATCTTCTCTCACACCAATACCTGAATGGGGCGGCCAAAAAGTACGCTTAATGCTTGAGGAGGATGCTTACTTTGATGGACATAATGTTTCATACATAGACGGTAGACAAACCAAGTTTCATTTGATCAAAAGCAACTAAAAAAGGCAGGCTACTCAAAGCCTGCCTTTTGCCCCCATCCGTGCACTAGCTGTCGTTACTCCGCCTTTGGATTATCTTTTGTCATGAGATAATAAAGTGTACCAAGCACCAACACTGCCACAGCAAAAACTGTATCTTCAGGTCCCATAGCACCACCAGAAAGCCACTTTGGCGCCCCTTCCACAGGCATTAGGTCAACAAGCAAGGGTTGAAGCCCAAGCTCTATGCCCGTTGTCGGCAAACCCCACCATGTAATGAACAGCCAATTCCAGCTAGCGTGCCAAGCACAGGCGCCCCAGACAGACCTATCCCGGCGCACCATTAAGCTCAGGAAAATGGAAAATAGCATAGTCATTGAAACAAAGATTGATGCATCCACCATCGACATGCTCGCAACGCTATCGTCAATATGCAACAAGGCAAACACCAGTGAATTGCCAATAGCACCGGCCCAAAAGCCATGCTTAGCTGCGATACGGTTCAGCATCCAACCGCGGAAAACAATTTCCTCAACGCTAGACTGAACAATGAAGCAGACCATCAAGATTAAGATAGGGATTAAAGCGCCAATGCTCAGCGAAACACTGGACTCAATTGTATATCCACCAAACGCTAGCCCCCCTATAACGACAAGGCTTCCCATCC
>JBFOLV010000076.1:0-5351 GCA_040830325.1 Kordiimonas sp.
GATGGTGAGTTTGAGCAGATTAGCCTTGATGAGGCAGCTGACCGCGTGAGCAGAATGCCGCATTTGGTACTGAACAGGGTACTCGCAGCACGCCGGCTTGGTTTGCCGCAAATACGAGCTTTTGATCTATTAGAGCTTTATGCCTTTGTGCGACCTGCACGTTATTGCTTGCCAACGGTTCCGGGGTTTTTGAAAGCACTGGTGATTGAAAAACAGATCGATGATCCTGAAGATGAATGCCTAGTGCTACGCGATATAGCTGCGCGGCTTCTGGCAGATATGGCAAGTGAAACTTACCGTTACCGCGCTGGTGGTGCACGTGTTGCCATGATGATGGCAAAAGCAGGTTGGGCCTGGGGACCACTTGTCCTTGGCGCTATCGAAACATTTGCGGACCATAACCGCGAGGATGGCCTGTTTGTTTGGCTTTCTTTGCCTGAGTGGGAAGATGGCGCACCTCCGCCACCTGCTGGGGATGAGCCAGTTACCCCCGAAGAAGGCAAAGAGCGTCTCGCAAAACTCCTTGCCGAAGGGTCCGAAGTGCGTGAAGGCCAGCAACGTTTTGCTGCAGGCGCAACGCATGTGTTCAGGCCTCGAGAAATGGCTGACGGCCCCAACATGCAATTGTTGGAAGCTGGAACTGGCACAGGAAAAACGCTGGGTTACATTGCACCAGCCAGTGTTTGGGCAGAAAAAAATGATGGCGCTGTTTGGCTTTCTACCTTTACGAAAAACTTACAGCGGCAATTGGATCAAGAACTTTCAAGGCTTTATCCAGACCCAAATATTAAGGCAAAGCGCGCAGTTATTAGAAAAGGCCGCGAGAATTACGCCTGCCTTCTAAACATTGAAGAAACGTTGCGGGCTGTCATGATGCGCGCCAATCCTGCTGACGGCATGGACCGAGACAAAATACTGATTGGTCTTATTGCTCGGTGGGCGCGTTATACCCGTGACGGCGACATGATAGGTGGTGACTTTCCTAGTTGGTTGGGTCCGCATTTTGGTGCAGGCCGTATTGCAGGCCTAACCGATAGACGCGGCGAATGCCTATATTCAGCCTGTGCGCACTTTAGGAAGTGTTTTATTGAACGGAATGCGCGTAAGTCTAAGCATGCTGACCTGGTAGTTGCAAACCACGCACTGGTTATGGCACAGGCCGCCATGCGATCAGGTGATCCGGATTTGCCTAAGCGGCTGGTGTTTGATGAGGGCCATCATGTTTTCGATGCAGCGGATAGTGCATTCTCCGTACACCTATCAGGGCTTGAGGGCGCTGACTTAAGGCGGTGGCTGCGAGGTAAAGAGTCTGGCGGTAGCACCCGCGCACGTGGTCTTAAAAGTCGTTTGGAAGAACTTATTTCAGATGACGCTGATGCGCAAAAACTGCTTGATGAGATATTAGAAGCAGCTCGTATATTACCATCAGATAATTGGTTGGGTCGTGTAACGGGCGCGGCATCAATGACCAGATTTGAAAAATTCCTGGAACTTATTCGAGCGCAGGTAATGGCCCGAGCGGATGCACGAGGTCCCCATTCGATAGAAGCTACCGCGAATGATCCTATTGAAGGATTGATTGATGCCGCTACCGCTTTGTTTGAAGCTCTTTCAAACTTGGCGCGGCCTATGTCGGCGCTCGCAACGCTTTTATTACAAAGGCTTGATGAAGAAGCAGATATATTAGACAGCACCTCCCGTGGCCGCTTGGAAGCAAGTGCGCGTTCTTTGAAACTACGTGCTGATGTCGTCACAACATGGGCTGCAATTGCTGAAGGGTTTGGCAATGTTGTGCCAGATGACTTTGTTGATTGGCTGTCTGTTGATCGCATTGACGGGCGGGAACGTGACATTGCCTATTGCCGACACTTTATTGACCCGAGCAAACCATTTGCTGATGTTGTTGTGCAAGACGCACACGGGGTTCTTATTACGTCTGCGACCTTGAGAGACCGCAGTGCGGGCGAAGAGAATTGGTCTAGCGCTGACCTGAGAACGGGTGCACAGCACCTATTAGTGCCACCAAAGCGCTTACTTGTTCAGTCACCTTTTAATTATATCAATCAAACTAAGGTTCTGATCGTTGGTGATGTAAATAAAATGGACGCAGCACAAGTTGCGAGCGCATACCGCGCGCTCTTTCTGGCGTCAGGCGGTGGTGCTCTTGGGTTATTTACTGCAATTAGTAGGCTCCGGGCTACATATAGCCATATTGCCGGCGCGCTTGAAGAACAAGATTTACCATTGTACGCGCAGCATATAGACCCTGTGGATACGGCAACGCTTGTTGATATTTTTCGAGATGATGAAAATGCCTGTTTACTTGGGACAGATGCCGTTCGGGACGGCGTTGATGTGCCAGGTGATAGTTTACGGCTAATTGTTTTTGACCGTGTGCCGTGGCCGCGTCCTACATTACTGCACCGGGCACGCCGCGCTGCTTTTGGCGGTAGGCATTATGATGAGATGCTCACGCGCCTAAAGCTTGCGCAAGCTTATGGGCGGCTAGTTAGGCGTGCGAGTGATCGGGGTATATTTGTTATATTGGACGGCCAAACCCCAACGAGGCTTTTGGATGCAATGCCTGAAGGCGTATCTGTTGAACGTACGGGCCTTGCTGATGCAGTGGAGCAAATATCCAATTTTTTTAATACAAATGCTAAAGCTACTTCTTGAGAATAACTCATGGAATGCTTAGTTTAGGGTAAATTCATATAAGGAAGTTTTATGTCTACGATTAGCCCAGAAACGGCGCTTGTTTACATTATGGTGACAGTGTCTGCATCCGATGAACAAATGAGGGACAGTGAAGTTGCTCGCATTACTGGGATTGTGGAATACCTGCCTGCATTTGCAAATTATAATCTTGATCGGCTTGAGCTGGATACTCAGACTTGCTTCGCTATTCTCCAAAGCGAAGAAGGTTTAGATGCTGTACTTGGCTTGGTCGAAGAAGCAACGCCTGATACGCACTATGACCTTCTTTATGCTCTAGCGTGTGAAGTAGCCGCTTCAGATGGCAGTTTAAGCCAAGAAGAGCTGCGCCTTTTAGAAATGATTCGTCATTACTTTGATATTGAGCGCCTAACGGCGGCGGCGATTGAGCGTGGTACGGCAAGTCGCCAGAAAAGCTTCTAGGCAAAGCTTAGATTTATGTGGGGCGGACAAATTCCGCCTCAATAACAAGAGATACTTCATCTCCCACAAAAGGTAGCCATTCTGTTAGGCCGTAAGCCGATCGCAGCAGAGTACCCTTTCCACTAAAACCAATAGTTCTGACACCGGTCAGTGGGTTTGTCCCACTGCCGATGAAAGTGGCTTCAATGTCAATCGGTTTCCGCACTCCGGCTAACGTTAGGTCTCCAGAGATTATTGCTGTTTTAGGATCAGTTAACTGGACGCTTTTGCTTTCAAATGAGATGTATGGGTGTTCCGCCGCATTAAACATTTGTTTTGCACGTAGCAAGCTATCAAGCTCTTGACTGTTGGTATCAATACTGTGGGTTTCAACGCGTATGAAAACTTCGCTTTTCTCGGGGATCGAATTGTCGAGATCAAGGCTGCCCTCAATCTTGTTAAAGCGTCCATGATGCAAGGAAAACCCCAAGTGATTAACCGAAAATATAATATTTGCATGGGTCGGATCTAACTTATAAATCCCAGCCCTTGTTTTAAGGGGGTCATCATTAACAGGGTACAAAATTTTTGCAGCGGCTGTGCATCCAATAAGAACAAGGCTGAAACTAAGTAATATAGCAAGACTTTTAACTTGGTTCATATCGTGGGCCTCATCAGGTGGCTTTGAAATAATCGAGCATGTCAGTAAAGGGCGGCTTCAGACACTTCAGTCTTTGGGAAATCATCTATGTCCTCCCAGCCTTCAGCTTTGCTAAACGCTGAAATGTTTTTGATAGCCTTTTTTATATTACGCTTTTTCCCAGTATAGAGCGCTTCAAGCAATATGTTTGCGCGTTCTTGTAACAAGCGATCAAACTCAGAATAGACGGTTTCGGCAACTAAAGCTTTAGCCACCTCTAGCGCTTCGCGGCGTTCTTTCTTTGAGCCAGCCGCTAAAAACTTTAGGTGTTCCATACGAAGGGGAAAATCAATCACACCGTGACTAAACGCTTCGGTAAATAATTTCCTGGCGTTCTTTCGGCTTGCTTTGAGCGTTATCCGTGCAAAGAAACCTGCGGCACTGACTTGGGAATGCCAAGCTCCCAGGGCCCCGTAAGCTAAGGCATTATCTGGATGCTCCTGGAGCAAATGCTCTAGTATTTCCCTAGCAGTTTTAGGGTAGAAAATATTTTTTACTCTTTTGCCCTCAAAGCTCAGCGCTATAGCAAGACTCATTTGAGCATCAAAATGACGGTTATCTATTTTTAGCGCTTGAAGGCAGTCTCTTATAGCGGTGTGGAGATACTGGGTTGCTGTGGCATCATCTGTGCGAAATCCTCCTATCACCAGACTGGCACGGCAAGCAGTTGTTAAGCCGTGTGCCGTATTTTCGTTTCTGCCAAGCTCACGGGCTTTAAGATAATCGCCAAAAACAAAGGCATGCCACGCGGATGTGCCATACGCCTGCACAGAGCCGAGACAAAACCAAAGAGCAATTAGAAGGTATTTCTTCATGGGATTATCTTAGCGGGTTAAGGTAAACCCCGTCATAACATCTATGTTATGCGCGCCAAAAAGCTGGTGAAAGCAGTACGATTGCAGACCAAAGTTCCAGCCTGCCGACAAGCATGCCAATGGACATAAGCCATTTAGCAGAATCTGTAAGGCCGCCAAAAGTGCCGGATGGGCCAACCTGATCACCAAGGCCTGGGCCTACGTTTGCGAGGGCTGTGCCTGCGCTTGAAAAAGCGGTTATCCAATCTGCACCAGTGCTCGCGAGTGCTATCGAAAGCACGATGAATGATGCGAGAAATAGTGACATAAAGGCGAGAACAGAGCTTCGTACATCTTCCGTAATCGGGCGTTTATTGAAAGTCGGAACAAAAACACCGTTTGGCTGTATGATATGGTTTACCCAGCAGCGCATGGATTTCAACAGTACCTGAAATCGGAATATTTTGATTCCGCAACTTGTAGAACCTGCACATCCACCAACAAACATTATCAGGAAGAATAGAGTGATGGCAAAGTCACCCCATTGTCCATAATCGGTAGATGCATAGCCGGTGCCGGTGAGAATAGAAATTATATTGAAGCTACCATACCTGAAAGCTTCCGCGACATTGAAGCCCTTCCAGATAACGAGCCATGCAGTTACGCCAACACATAGCAGGACCACGAGCTTTAGAAAGCCCCGAACCTGTTCATCCGCAAGGAAGAATAGCGGTTTCCCC
>JBFOLV010000077.1:0-3054 GCA_040830325.1 Kordiimonas sp.
ACCTTCAAATCTTCATCCAACAATAGAAAATCAGCCTGTTTTCCAGCTTCAATGCTGCCAACCTTGTCGCCAATTCCTAGGAATTCTGCTGGATAGAGTGACGCCATGCGAAGGGCTTCCCCAAGCTCTACGCCTAACGAATTTACCGTGTTGCGAACTGCGCCTTCCATATCGAGCACTGAACCAGCAAGCTGCCCCTCAGTTGCCCGTAGCGCATTGCCTGTTCGCGTTACTTTTTCACCGAGCAACACAAACTCTGTTTCATCTGAACCGACAGGTGGCATGGCGTCTGTTACCAACATCATCTTA
This sequence comes from Kordiimonas sp., assembly GCA_040830325.1. GTDB lineage: Bacteria > Pseudomonadota > Alphaproteobacteria > Sphingomonadales > Kordiimonadaceae > Kordiimonas. The sequence goes on from JBFOLV010000077.1 coordinate 310, forward strand.
CCGGGTGGTTTTGCCTTCACTGCAAGTCGCGCGCTATCAGCGTGCACATGCAAATCATCGATAATGATGCCGCACCAGCTATTTGGGTCGAGAAGCGCTGCACCCACCATCCCCGGCCGACGCCCTTCAAATGGTGACATGGCATTAAACAGATGCGTAAAGCATGTAGCGCCTGCATCAAGTGCCGCTTTCGCTGTCGTATAATCCGCGCCTGAATGCCCCAGAGAAACAATAACGCCCATATCAACAAGCGCCTTAATTTGTTCTGGCTCGACCATATCAGGGGCAACGGTAATTTTACGAAGGCCCAAATCCTCACGAGCGTACACTTCCATTTCAGCATCACTGATTGGACGGATATAACTAGCGGTATGCGTACCCTTCTTGGCGGGTGATAAATGGGGCCCTTCAAAGTGCACACCGAGAATACCCTTACTCCCATGCTTCACCGCCGCTGCTATGGCATCTGCGGCGCGCTGCATGTCAGCTAAGTCACCAGTAATGAAGGTTGGCAACATACCCGTTGTACCAAAACGGGAGTGTGCCGAGAAAATTCTGTGGATGGCATCAATAGTAGGATCACCATTAAACAGTGCACCACCGCCACCGTTCACCTGCACATCAATATACCCGGGTACAATTGTGCCCTCTAGACGCACTTCTTCTGCGCCAACACTGGTATGAAGCCCTTCAAAAATGTCCCCATCAACAGTGACGGGAACATTCTGGTGCATTTGATGACCATCAAAAAGCTTATCAGCAATGTAAACTTTGCTCATCTTAGCCCCTACAGCGTCTTCGTTACTTTTTTAAGACCCGGAGGCGCATCAGGGTTAACACCACGTGCAAGGGCCACCTTCTCAACATCAAGATAGAAGCGCTGTAAAATAGTGAGCGGTGCCACACGTGGGTGAATATCTTCACTAACTTGCGCCATATGAATGAAAGAGGCACCACGTGCTTTCACGCCTTCCACTTGTGCAGTATGCGCTTCAAAACTTTCATCGCGCACTGGAATATCCAGGATTGTCAATTCTTGTTCCGCAAGCGTAACGGGACCGTGTAGAAATTCTGCACTACTGAAAGCTTCGGCGTGAATTGCACAAACTTCTTTCAGTTTCAGGGCGATCTCGAGCGATACGGCATACCCAAAACCACGACCCAGAACGACACAGTTGTTTACATTTTGTAAGTCAGCCGTCGGTATCTGCTGATCAGCATCCACAGCGTTTTGCATCTGCTCAGGTAAATCGTCAAGTGCAGCCAAAAGTGCTTTATTATCTGCCCATGTTGCTACTAACTGTAAAATCGCAGATAGCGTCGTGAGATAGCTTTTAGTTGCTGCTACAGCGTTCTCTTCGCCAGCCTTAAGCGGGATAACAGCGTCTACCATATCTTTGATAGGGGACGTTTCATCATTTACTAGGGCAACACAAAAAGCTCCGCCTTTTTTTGCCATCTCAACTTGGCCAAGTATGTCAGGGCTGCGGCCAGACTGCGAAATGAACAGAACCAGACCACCAGATAGATCCATCTGCTTACCATAAACGCCAGACACTGACGGCGCAGCTGAAGAAACAGGAAGACCGAGCTCTACCTCCACAAGGTATTTAGCAAATACGCCAGCATGATCTGACGTTCCTCTGCCGACCGTTACAACATACTTAGGGTCGAAAGCGCGGATTTTCTCAACGATACCCGCAACCAACACCTTGTTTTCAGAAAGCTGATTTGCAACGCGCTGTGGCGCTTCCTTCGCTTCTATTTCCATCACAGTAGGCATTACTCAAAGTCCCTTTTACTTATACTGCGTTTAGCTATTCATTTTTTGTTTTGCGAAAAGCACTGCGCCCTCTTCGGCACAGCCAATTGGATCAACTAATTTGGAGGCTACTTCCTGGTCCAGCCAATGCTTGAGGCGCTCTGACACACCGCCAAGAATGGATAACCGCGAAGGGTTCTTCTTCAGAAGCTCACGTGCCATGCGGCTGATATAACCAGCGCCATCCTGAATAATATCGATGGCAACATCATCATTGTCTTCCGCGGCTTCAAACACCATTGGTGCAAGCTTCGCGTATTCTGATGGTTTTGCTCGGGCAATTTTTGAGACCATCGGCAACAACTCGGTTACATCGAAGTAATCCATCAACATGCTGGTTAAGACTGTCTGTCGACCGAGGTTACCTTCTGCTCTTAAACCATGTTGAAGTGCCTTGAGACCAAGCCACGCGCCTGCGCCTTTATCACCTACTGGGAAACCGTGCCCACCGTATTCTGTGGTAACACCTTCGACATTCGAGTAACCAGAAGAACCAGTGCCCGTAATAATAACCGCGCCATCTTCACCACCGTGTGCACCAAGGCATGCGATGTGCAAATCGCTCGCTACATGCATTTCCTTGAATGGGTGCTCCCAACTCATGAGAGACTGGTGAAGTTCTGGCACGTTGGCCCCCGCAAGGCCTATACCCGCCACCAGGTTTTTGATTGCAGCATGAGGCAATTTCGCATCATCTAGCGCCTTATATGTCGCATCAAGTATGGCGCCTGTAGAATGCTCAAAGCCTTCTAGAATGTTTGCTGAACCCGCAACACCGCGGCCCAAAATTTCATTCTCGGTCGAAACAATACGAGCGCGGCATTTGCTGCCACCGCCATCAATACCGAGAAAATAGATCGTCTTACTCATTATTTTAACTCCGAAGCCGTCGCTGCAAGCCGCGTAATAGCTTCCCAGTCTCC
>JBFOLV010000078.1:0-9346 GCA_040830325.1 Kordiimonas sp.
GCATTATCTTATTTGATCAAAGAGGGTGCGGTAGAAGCCGCCCACACGCCTCACTGGAAAATAACACTACCCAAGACTTAATTGCGGATATGGAAGTAATTCGCGAAACATTGGGCATTGAACGTTGGGCGCTTTTTGGAGGTTCTTGGGGAAGTACTTTGGCGCTTCTCTATGCACAAGCGCATCCGACAAGAGTTATCCAAATGGTGTTACGCGGCATTTTCTTAATGCGGAAATCAGAACTGGACTGGTTCTATAAAAACGGTACCCGCGCCATATTCCCAGAATCATGGGCACGTTTTTCTGGCGCTATACCACAAGCCGAGCAAGACGATTTAATAAGCGCCTACTATGACAGGCTTACAAAACCTGAGCATGAACGCGAACGCTTACATTTCGCAAAGGAATGGAGTTTATGGGAAGGCAGTACTGTTACACTCGAACCAGATAATGACCAACGCGCTTACTCAGTAGACCCTGTATTTGCGACCGCGTTTGCACGCATTGAAGCACATTATTTTAAACATGCAGGCTTTCTAGAAAGCGATAACCAGATTTTAGAGAACACTAGCCGCTTGGTTGGCATTCCAACAACCATCATCCAAGGTCGATATGATGCTATTTGTCCGCCTATTTCAGCCTGGGAACTTGCCCAAGCCATGCCTTGGGCAAAGTTAAAAATTGTCCCTGTGGCTGGACATTCTGCATTTGAACCTTCTATTCAACACGAGTTAATTTGCGCAACAGACGCCATTTAGGGCTCTTGCGCCAACCAATAACATCAAAGACAATTCGAGGACTCCAATGAAGACTTTAATGAAAGTTTTTACCGCTCTGATGGTAGTATTCTTTACTCCAACTTTCTCCGCGGCCCATGAAAACAACGACCACGAACATAAACTGACAATTGATCAGCCTTGGGCACCTCACACCGGCAAACGAACAATGTCGGCGGCAATCTATCTTTCCATTCATAACGCAGGGGAAATGGATGACACTCTTATTGATGTAAAGTCAGATGTAGCAAACATGACCACCCTTCATCGTTCGTATGAAGAGGATGGTATTATGCGCATGGATCACATCGACGTTTTGGAGATTCCTGCCGGCGGAAATGCCGCCCTTGCTCCTGGTGGCTATCATATCATGCTGATGCAACTAGAAGCGCCACTAAAGCGCGGTGAATATTTCCCTCTCACGCTTGTATTTGAGAATGCTGGCGACGTGAAAGTGATGGTTAAAATCACAGGTATTGGCGGTCCTGAATAGTTGACCATAAGCGATCAGGCTAAATCCAACCTGACAGCTCCTGTCGCACAACTGTTTCCAACACAGCCATCCCGTTCTCTGAATCATTGAGGCATGGGATATAATGGAAGTGGGTACCACCCGCTTCCATAAATGTCTCCCGAAGCTCCATATTGATTTCTTCAAGTGTCTCCAAACAATCAGCGCTAAATGCAGGCGCTAGAACAGCAAGCTTCTTTACACCTGAAGCTGCCAGCTCTTGGACTTTTTTATCTGTATATGGCCCAACCCCTTCAGTTTGTCCCACACGCGACTGGAAACTTGTTTCAAATTTGTCAGCCGTCCAATTCAGTTTTTCCTGCAGCAGCCGACTTGTTACACGGCACTGACACGGGTAAGGATCTCCCGCATCAAAATACGACTTGGGAATAGAGTGATAAGACGCCAACAGCATATCAGGTTCCCAGTCCAAACCTTCAACAGAAGTGGAAACAGACTGAGCCAGCTTTTCAACGTAGGTCACATTCTTATAGTATGGTGGCACCGTCCTAACTGAAGGCTGCCAACGCATTGTCTTCAATACATCAAAAGCTTTGTCATAGGCTGTCCCCATAGATGTGGCGCTGTACTGAGGGTAGAGCGCAAAAAGCACAATCCTGTCACACCCCTTTTCCTTGAGGCGTGTTAGTCCATCTTTCGTTGATGGCATGCCATAACGAAAAGCCCATTCTATCTCGACACTGTCTCCGAAAACTTGTTGGAGCTTATCAGATTGAGATCGAGCATATGTACGCAGAGGAGACTCATTTCGCTCATAGTCCCAAATCTTTGCGTAAGCCTTCGCGGAACGCGCAGGCCGAAATGTGAGAATTGGTCCATAAAGAATAGGTAACCAAAGTAATGAAGGTGTTTCAATCACACGCTTATCAGACAAGAATTCGGCTAGGTATTTCCGAACTGAAGCATAGGTCGGTGCATCTGGTGTACCTAAACTAATCAGCAAAACCCCTGTTTTACCAAACTTAACTTCAGGATGCTGATCCGGCATTTTGCTCCCAATCTATTGTCAACTGCCACTAGTCTAAGCACTTCATACGAAATTATTAAAATTTAGATCAAATACTGTGACGCTCTTCATACTATTTTTAGGCATTTTCTAGTATGCTTTCCAATAATATAAAAGGAATAGATCAACAGGCATATGGCATCGAACCCAAATATCAAGAAGGACGCTCTTTTAGCCGACCTCAATGAATCAATTGAAAAGGCCCTTGAAGAACGTATGCCTGATTTGGCGGGTGCATTATACAGATTGCAGGGGAGCGCAAAAGGTTGGTGCGACCTTGAGGACTGTGGCGGCTGTCCCTTGGCACCCCTCATGTGTGTAAATGGTATTGAGGACCGTGTCTGTGAACTAATTGAGGAGCACCATGCGGCCAAAATACAGGCACCCAACAGCTTCACGTACCGCAAAAAACTACCTCGGCGCACTAGAGGGCCTAAATTTGGCAAGCCCAAAGTCGTATCTCCCTTACCTGTGGGCGCATACTTTGAAAGACTTCAAGCTAGATTAGCTGAGAAGAACAATCGAACTAATTACAAAACTGACAGCTCAACATCCGGCCTTAAACTACGCTGGCAAAGGGTCAACGACGCCTTCCATCATTCGGCACCAAACAACAAATCTAGTCAAGGCTAGCTGATATTCTAGTGTTTCATCATTATCGCAAGATGCGCACCAACATCGCTCCAGCTTCTCGGAGCGGCGCAGTAGCAACAGACAAAATACGTCCGTCGTGCGGCGCATAATAGCGGCGAACCTCGCTTCCTAGCGGATCAACGATTGTGGCAACATGATCCCCCTTTGATACAGTATCCTTCAACTTAACCTGAATATGTGCAAAACCACCTTCAATGCTATAAACATTGGTGTAGCTAGACCCCACAAATGGTGCGACCAAGGGCTTCACCACTTCACCTGCAAGCAGCTTGTTCACCCGCATCACATTTTTGATACCCAACAAAGCGCGTGCAATCATATCCTGTTGCCACTGACCAGCAGCACCCAACTCAAAAGTAACCGCGGGAATACCATTTTCCACATATGCAGTTTCAAGAGTACCTTCTTGTCCTGGATCATTTTTGATCATATCCGGCATTAGGCTATAAGCCATTTGTTGAGCCGCCCTATTTCCAAAATCTGCAAAAACAAACAACGGATAAGCCGCACCGCGAGACTGCGTATGGAGATCAATGGCGATGTCCGCGTTGGGTTGCAATATTTTGTCCCATATTGCCCCAACATAGAGGTTTGCAGCGCCACCACCTGTTAGGCTTCCAGGGAATAATCTGTTAGGGTCAACCATATGGCCACCGCCGCTACTACCAACAAAATGTCGATTATTGGCCAATAGCCCAGGCTGGTTTACGCCGGGCACCCCTATGACGGTACCATTAACACTTTCTGCTTTTAACTGCCCAAACAATTCATGGATAACTTGAATACCGTTCAATTCATCCCCGTGAACTGCGGCTGTAAGGACAAGCCTTTTCCCCGGCTTAACGCCTTTCACCACCAAAACCGGCACATATATTTTCTCGCCAGTACTGCGTGAGCCTGCTGAAAAATAAAAACTATGTTCACCGGGCTCCAGCTCATCCACCGTTAAGCGGCTAATAACCTTAACACCATCAACTCTATCACCTGTGTCGGTATATCCTTGAGCCCAAAGAGGTGCGCTCATGCCAAAAAAGCAATATGACAAAACTAAATACATCAGATTAGAGAAACGGTTCACTTGCTTTCCTCAAAATACTATAATTAGAAGCACACTCCAACTTAAGGGAGTTTCCCAATGGGAAAAAGGCCAATCAGCTATTTGGTTAAACAATTACCGAAAACGACCTTTTAGAAAATGGCCTTTTACTAGAACTTCGCATTTTCTAGTTGCGTACCTGGCAGCTCTGGGGCCTAATATATTTCATGATCTGATATTTTTCTCTTGAACCCGTAGTTGCTACAGATTGTAACTTCTGTGTTCCAGCTGAAAGAATGAAGGACAGACGATGGGCGCGCACTGCTGTGATGATGTAAAATTTGATGGAATGGACCCTAAGTATAAAAGGGCTCTTATTCTTGTTATCATTATCAATGCACTCATGTTTCTTATCGAAATGCCTATGGGATATGTTGGGGATTCTCATGCCCTAAAGGCGGACGCACTAGATTTTCTTGGAGACACCTTCACCTATGCCATATCACTTGCCGTTATTGGTAAAGCGGCAAGTCTGAGATCAAAAGCGGCATTGTTCAAGGGCATCAGTTTGTTCGCTATGGGTATCTGGGTTCTGGGATCCACACTTTATAGTGTGCTTTATTTGCACCAACCTGCAGCCATGATTATGGGTTCAGTTGGCATTGCTGCTCTCGCGGCAAACTTGCTCAGTGTATTACTCCTCGTGAGATTTAAAGACGGTGACGCCAATGTGCGCTCGGTTTGGCTCTGTAGCCGTAACGATGCTATCGGCAACGTCATGGTGATTATTGCAGCCTCTGGTGTTTGGGCATCAGGCACAGGCTGGCCAGACATTCTTGTTGCAGGTATCATGGCTAGCATTTTCATCAGTGGTGCCATTTCTATCATCAAGCAAGCACGTCACGAACTGGCCCATCACCATTCTCCAGCTGAATAGACAGCCCCTCCACAGGAAAGGTATAGAGTGACAAGTTCCCGATCTGGTTTCTTCCTAAGCCGGCGATTTTTGCCACTTTTTGTCACTCAATTCCTGGGGGCCTTCAACGATAACCTATTCCGGCAAGCAATTTTAATGCTTATTACATTTGGGCTTGCTGAGGAGATAGGTGCTCAAGTGGCTGTTATGAATAATGTTGCCATCGGACTTTTCATCCTACCCTATTTTCTATTCTCAGCACTAGCCGGACAGCTTGCGGACAAATACGATAAATCACAGCAGATATTCTGGATCAAACTCTGGGAAGTTGGCCTGATGATTATAGGAGGTCTCGGTTTTTACTTCACAAGCCTACCATTATTAATCGCAGTGCTCTGTGGGTTGGGGCTGCAGTCCACATTTTTCGGTCCGATCAAATATGGCATCTTGCCTGATCTCATGAAAACCGATGAGCTGCTGGCGGCTAACGCCATGATTGAAGCCGGCACATTCATAGCTATTTTATTGGGGACGATAGTTGCTGGTATTTTCATGGCAAGCGGATACGGCGTGGCTGGCATAACTGGTCTGGCTATTTTCGCGGCTATTGTAGGCACCCTATCTGGTAGGGCTGTGCCAAAGACGGAGCGGGCAGCCCCTGACCTACAGATTACGAAGAACATTTTTAGTTCCACAAAAAAGCAGTTAAGCCGCGCATGGAACAATGACGTCAGTCGTCGTTCGATCATCGGCACCAGCTGGATTTGGTTGTACGGGTCTCTTTACTTGAGTCAATTGCCTGTCGTCGCGAAAGATCATCTTGGAGGAGATGAAACTGTCGTTACATTATTTATGGCAAGTTTCTCGGTAGGAGTGGGTGTAGGCTCCTTTATGAGTAGCAAAATACTTAAAGGAGCAATTTCAGCTCGGCTGGCCAAACCCGCACTCCTCGCACTCATCTTTTTAAGCATCAGTTTCTTCGCCTTACTGCCGGCCAATCAGTCTGGCATTGAACTTTCAGGCATTGATAGCTTCTTAGCAGTCCCTTTCAACTGGCTCATCATCACATTACTCCTAAGCACAGCCGTTTTCTCCGGCATGATTATTGTACCCATGTATACAATCCTGCAGCATAGTGCGGCCAAAGCCGAACGCGCTCGCATGATCGCCGCAAACAACATCGTCAACAGCGGCTTTATGGCTGGTGGTGCCATCGTAGCCGCTATAATTTTAGCTTTGGGGTTCACCTCTGCTGATGTTCTATTGCTGTTAGGTTTGGGTAATTTTCTTATGCTGCCTGTTGCCATAAAACTAGAGCGGGGCCTAAACTCTCAAGCTACATAAACAAGTTTAGCCCATCACAAATAGATACATTTGAATCAAAGACTTGAGCCTAACCCCATTGCCTGCCTATAGTGTTGACGGAACGGGGGAGGAAACTTGACTAGGATTTTTCATAAGCGCAGAAAACCAATCTTGGAAACAGTTGGGCAGAGCCTAATACTTATGTCTTTCATTGTTGCTGTCTTATATGGCGGTGGCTGGTTCCCAGATTACGGACAAACAATCACTGCTATTTTCAAAGGTAGCGCTGTTGGTTTGCTTGCTATTTTTGTCCTAATTAGCACTCGGTCACTTAACCATTTCATTCTTTTTCTTGCACTTGCCGCTTCAGTGGCCGGGGATGTATTGCTAGCTCTCCCTATTGAAAACTCTTTCGTCAAAGGCCTTGGGGCCTTTTTAGTTGCTCAGATTACTTTCATCATCCTCTACCTGAAAAACCGTATGCCGTTTGATGAAATGAGCTCAGCACGTGTAACAGCCGGTAGCCTGCTATGGGCGGTCGCCGGCGTGGCAATATTCTTCCTGTATCCTCATCTTGGGGATCTAATGATACCGGTTTTTGTATATACGGCTGCGCTGGTAGGTATGGCGACAGCTGCCCTTTTCAGCAAATTCCCCGTCAAATTGGTTGGTTTAGGTGCCATACTCTTTGTTATTTCAGACAGCGTTCTCGGAGCCCGACAGTTTCTGACTGTGCCAGAGTTTACAGGCTATATTGTTTGGGCAACTTACTATCTGGCTGAGCTTTTAATGACACTAGGCGTCATGCTTTCAGTAGAACGTAGAACAAATTTTGGTGGATATCGATTTGACTAATACTTCAATGTGCCCGAAAAGAAGCGCATTCTATTTTACACCATGAAGTAACAAGGTCATGATCACCGTGGACCAAGATAAAAAGAAGCTACAGAAAAAGGCCTCTACTCTAGTTGAGGCACTACCGTATCTCCGCAAGTATGCTGGCGAAATTTTTGTCATAAAATACGGCGGTCACGCCATGGGTGATGACGCCCTTTCCAAGCAGTTTGCAGAAGACTTAAGCCTTTTGAAACAAGTAGGCATTCATCCGGTAATCGTACATGGCGGCGGCCCTCAAATTGGTGCAATGCTAGAACGCCTTTCAATCACCTCAGAGTTTATCGACGGCCTTAGAGTAACGTCAAAAGCAACCGTTGAAGTTGCAGAGATGGTGCTTGGCTCAATCTGCAAATCAATTGTCGCTGACATTCAGGCAGCTGGCGGCAAGGCTGTAGGCCTCTCAGGAAAAGATGGTTCCTTAGTTACAGCAAACAAGCTGGACCGAAAAAAAGCAGATCCAGATTCAAATATAGAAAAGGTTATCGATCTTGGTTTTGTAGGGGAACCAGCAAAAGTAGACCCGCGGCTTATTATCCAATGCATCGATGGCGGGAACATACCAGTTATTTCACCGATTGCTTCCGGCACTGACGGCAATACATACAATATAAATGCTGACACAATGGCTGGAGCCGTCGCAGGAGCCCTGAAGGCTCGGCGTTTCTTTTTACTTACCGACGTACCCGGTGTGCTAGATAAAGAAGGCGAAATGTTAACAGAACTCGATCAAGCAGCAATTGCGGGACTCGTCGAAGACGGCACCATATCAGGCGGCATGTTACCCAAAGTGGACACTTGCCTCAAGGCGGCCGAGCAAGGCGTTAATGGCGCGGTAATTCTGGACGGCCGTGTGAAACATGCCCTCTTGCTGGAATTATTCACAGAACGGGGTGCTGGTACATTAATTCGGGCATAGATCATTCATTGATGGTTAAGGCGTTATCTATTATTGATTGAATAAGTAATCGCATAAGCGTGCTGATCTCAGCATGCTGCACGAACTCGGGGGCATGTGATGATACTCTTTCATTGGTTAAACAACTGGTACAATGAAAACGGCTCAATCGAGTTGCCGCCGCTGCCTCTATTTGACGGCAAAACGCCGGATGAGTTACTGCCGCCGGACCCAAATAGCGCTGAGCGTGAAGGCGAAGGTGAAGGTACTATTGCGCCGGGCGAACCAATTCCTGTGGAACCAGATGGCGGTATCGGCGATGGTGCGAAACCTCTTCCCAGCGACCCAGATCCCATACCCGTTGAACCTGACGGAGGTATAGGGGACGGCGCTGGCCCAATACCTGATGTTTTCACAAATACTATTGAGGGCGAAGGTGAAGGCACCGAAGGAAATGATCACTTTTTAGCAACAGACGCAGCCGAAACATTTGCATTCGAAAGTGGTCAAGGTAATGACGCTATTTCCGGTTTTGATCTGTCTCAAGATACACTTGATCTATCAGGCACCGAGTTTACCAACGTAAAAGATGTCATTGCGGCATCTGCGGACGCAGGCACACTAGATTTTGTCGTCGCAACTTTCAAAGATTTGGATGAAGGTGTACTCATGAAAACAGGCGATGGTGCATACGCCTACCTGGAAGGTGTCACTGTCGGTGATTTGGAATCCATGAACATGCTATTTGCAAATTAGCCCTGATCTACAAAATAACTTAAGTGCCATTCTAGTTCGTTATCTCCGATAGGGTAATGGCGGCCATCCTTAGCGCTCAACAACTGGGCAGAAGGCACGAGCGCAAACTTGGTTTGCAGTTCATATGCAGTACGCATCTTAAGACCGCACTTCCACGCCAGCGCCGTTACAGCACGGCCACTTTTCGAGTGAATTATCTGACGAATAGTATCTGCGGAAAGATCTGCAACAACAGCTAAACACTGAACAAGTAGTTCTCGTCTATTTGCCTCGATCTGTTCAACAACAAAAGCATCGTCGATCATGCCGCGCTGAAAGTAATCCATTGCTTTTTTTGCAAGCTCTTGTTCTTCGTCTTCACCAACTTTTTCACTCGACAGACGCGCCCTCACACGGTCCAATAGCTCCTCAGCTTGCTCTTCTTCTAGGTCTGCTTGATCCATCATTGCATGCACCAAAGCTGATGCCACAAAACCTGCAATGCGTTTCATCGCCCTTACTGACAATTCAGGTCGTAGGGCTAGCGGTTTATGCAAGTCTTCAACTGATTCCGCCTGGGTGATTATCTGATCA
>JBFOLV010000079.1:0-3118 GCA_040830325.1 Kordiimonas sp.
ACAAAAAAACAGGTTTCTTTTTTATTTTTTTTTTTTTGAATATTTAAAACCCCGCCCGGATGCTTTTCCGTTTAAAAAGATATAAAACCGCCAGTCATCGCTAGGTTGTTATTTTTAATAATATTGGTCGTGTCGACTTCCGGATCAGCGGGGTCTAGTTGCGGAAACCTATAGCTTAGAACCAGTTGGTCGTTGATATAGTGCTTGATATAGTCGTTCCCACTGACTTCAATTTCGGCTGTAACCCAGATATCGCCTGCATACGTTTCAGATGTGGAATTGATGCAATGCTCTTTTTCTAAAATATTGTTGATAACGATGTGGCTACCTGGTGTGCATACGTTGCCGGTTGGGCGTTCTTTTGTGCCGACTTGCCCAAGTAGTTGAACTTCAATAGACGCTGGAAAGTCTTGCTCAATGGTCATGCTTTCAGGGGACTGAGAATGTACCATGACGCCGCTGTTGCGAAAGGCCCATCTAGGGCCGCCTTTTGTTTGTTCTCCGGTAAACCGGTAATCAAAACGGAGGCGGTAATGTGAATAGGGCGTTTGATAAATAAGATGCCCAAATTCACCGTTGAACGTTTCATAATTATCGTAGGAAACCTTGATGGTGCCGTTTACCACCTGAAAGGTGTTTTTATAGTTTGTACCAAGTGCTTGCCCGGCAAACTTTGGTTTCCAGCCGGTTAAGTCCTTTCCGTTAAACAGGTTTCTCCATTCTGAAGAAGCGCTTTCATTGGCCGTCGCTGGGGAGGAGCAAAGGCACACTGTTAGGCAAACTAAGCTAGAGAAAGTTTTAAACCTGTGTATATGCGAATTCATGTAGATGCCCTCCACCAAGTATATGTGATGGGAACATTAAGTGTAACCGGTTACATTTTGTCAAGTTAGTTCTTAAGTTGAGCGGCCAAAGAACATTCCAAAAGGCTGCAAAATCACTGTGTTATGGGCGGTTTTTTCAGCAACGCCATTTGACCAAGCGGTTTCTTGTGCATCAACCGTAACTGTATGAATTTCATTAGTTAGGTTGAAGGCGGCTACGATGCTTTCTTGCCTGTTAGTTCGTCTGAATATCAAGGTGCCGGAAGGGCTATCATTGAATTCAATTTCTCCGTGTAGAAGGGCGGGCTGAGTTTTTCGCCATTTTTGAAATGCTCTGAATGCATTCAGTACAGAATATTCATTAGAATCCTGCTGATCTACAGCTAGTTTTTTGTGTTCTTCTGCGACCGGAAGCCAAGGGGAATTCATGGAAAAACCTAGGTTTTCCTCTTTTGAATTCCAAGGCATTGGTGTGCGGCAGCCGTCTCGTCCCTTAAAGTCTGGCCAAAATTCTATACCAAAGGGGTCTTGCAAATCAGCATGTTCAATATTCGCTTCGGTTAGGCCCAGTTCCTCGCCCTGATAACTGCAGATGGTACCAGGAAGTGAGCACACTAACGCTGTCAGCATTTTGGCCATTTCAGGGCTTGGGTTTTCTCCGCCCCACCGACTAAGAACACGCACGACGTCATGGTTACTGATAGCCCAGCACGCTTTTGAGCCTTTTAAGTGCTGTAACTGTCTTTCTACTGTGTTTCTAATGTGCTCAGCGGAAAAGTCATCGACCAAAAGCTCAAAGCTATAACCCATATGCAGGCGTTTTCTGTTTTCCGTGTAGTCAGCGATGGTCTCTAGCGAGTTTTCACTGTTGATTTCGCCCATAGACATTGTGCCAGGATAGCGGTCAAGTAGGGCACGTAAGTCTTCCAGAAATGTTAAGTTCTCTGGTTGAGTGTTGTCATAGTGATGATACTGTGCAGCATAAGGGTTGTCTGGGCTGAAACCGCGTCCCAAGCGTTCATGTGCAGGTTTGGCGGGGTTGTCCCGCAGCAGTTTGTCATGATAGCAGAAGTTGATTGCATCCAACCTTAAGCCATCAACACCTCTTTTTAGCCAAAACTCGACTTCATCCAAAACCTGCTGACGAACTTCCGGACAGTGGTAGTTAAGATCCGGTTGGCTTGTCAGAAAGTTATGTAGATAATACTGCTGGCGCCTGGTGTCCCACTGCCAAGCGGAACCACCAAATATAGACAACCAATTATTAGGCGCGTTACCATCTTCTCTCGCATCAGCCCAAACATACCAGTCAGCTTTGCTGTTGGTCTTGTTTTGTCGACTCTCTTTAAACCAAGCATGTTCATCGGATGTATGGCTAAGCACCTGATCAATGACAATTTTCAGGCCTTTAGCATGCGCCTTTTCAATAAGTTCATCGAAGTCAGCGAGTGTACCAAATAGGGGATCAACATCTCGGTAGTCAGCGATATCATAACCAAAGTCTTTCATTGGCGACTTGAAAAATGGTGATATCCAAATTGCGTCAACACCTAGGCTCTCGATATAGTCGAGTTTACTGATAATGCCGGGGATATCTCCCACGCCGTCACCGTTGCTATCCTTCAAGCTACGAGGATAAACTTGGTATATTACGGCACCATCCCACCAAGATGCTTCAGTCATAGATAATCTACTCTTTAGTATTTGTCTTTTCGATTTCTTGTAAGCGATGTGCTTGTTGAGCCGCTAACAAGTGAACGCCTCCCCGGCGGTCATCGATGTGTTGATCGAACGTTAGACGCGTGAACGGCGTGGGTGCAAACGCCTACATACGTATTCAAAATCCTGAATTCGCGGGGTACGAAAGAAAGAAATTTACAGATGTTTGATTTGTAGACTTCTTAAACGTTTGAAATTAATAGATATTATTAGCTGTTGGGGATGCTTTTTTTATAGATTTTAGGTGACCTAGAAACCTTGAATACGTATGCTTTTCTCAGAAAGCCATGAATACGTATGTAGCCATTTGCGTTGAATTTTGATCCATGAATAGGCTGTGACCGGGAAATAAAGACAGAACAAAGTTACAAAACGGTTACAGGGAAAGGTATTAGGAAATGGATAAGGGGATGCTTGTGGGTAAACGTGGCCTAAGCAAACACATTACCAAACTTCTGCCATCTACGTTGGTTTCAGCTGCTATTTTAGCGGCTATCAATCCGGGAATGGCTATTGCGCAAGATGCTGCAGCAGACGAAGAGCTTGATGAAATTGTGGTAACAGGTATTCGGGCG
>JBFOLV010000080.1:0-2143 GCA_040830325.1 Kordiimonas sp.
CCCATAGGGCCAAGGCAATAATACCAAGTACGTAGGCGGCAAAAACACCAATATCTATTGATGACAATCCCATTGTGAACCTCCCCAGGTCATTACTTTTAATTCATATATATGTTAGCGCTAACATTATTATTAACATGAGTCAATAGAATGCCTAAGGGATAGCAGGGTTGAATGCTAGAAGCGCCGCCTAAAAATCAAAATTGATACCAGCAAACACGGAGGTTGGTTTTCCGGGGAAGTAGCGCTCATTGGTGAAACTCGTAAAATCTGCGCGTTCGGCATATTTTACATTTGTAACGTTTGTAATGCGGAGGAATATACTAGTAGTTTCAGCGACCTGATAACTTGCGCGGAAATTTAGATAGTTATGGCCTTCGTATTTATGCGCATTTTCTGGGTCCAGATAGTAACTACCCATATGCACCCACTCCAGCTCTGTTGAAATAGCTGCTATGGGCTGCCAAGCAAGTTGAGCACTGCCAAAACTTCTTGGTGCTGTATCAATGTCATTGCCGTTTAAGTTGATGCCATTACTGATGTAATCGAAATCATACTGGTGCTGAGCTATATTCGCATTTGCACGTACTGAGAGGGTGTCAGTTAGGTTCATGGCAAGCATAAGTTCGGCACCAAGGTGATCTGATTTGCCATTATCAACATTGAAGAAACTTGAATCTCGAAAGATATAATTATCTTTCTGCATGGCATAGAAAGCGAAATTGTAGCTGACCCTATCGTTACCGCCGCGAAAGCCTAGTTCAATGCTTTTGAGGCTTACCCTCTTTAGGTCAGCGACTGATTGCGCGCGCTGGAGCCTGTATAGCTCCGTTGCTTGTGGCGCTCTAAAGCCATGGCTTATGTTTAGGTAGGCGCTATGATTTGGAAGGAACTGGTACAGCATACCCACCTTGGGTGAGAAGGCGGTGTAGCTGTTAGTATCACTTTCTGGCCGGCTATAGCGGCACCCACCAAACCCGCAGGTGTTTCCGCTTTCATCTGTACGGCCAGATATCATGTTATTGGTATAGTCGTAATTGATATGTTCCAAGCGAGTGCCGAAAGTAAGGCTGATTTTTTCAGTTATCGCTACATCAGCTTGGACAAAGCCCGCTGCCATAACGCTGTCTACATCATAGTCATACTGCTTGCCGGATGGAATGGTGGCTTGCAGAAATGCGGAACCGACGGTTGGTGAGGCCTGTGTTTGCTGAAGCGAGCCTTTTGTATATTCGAAATCGGTCCCTGCAATTATCTCAAAATCCGAGCCTTCGTTGAAGTAGAACCCATTTTGTAGCCCAATACTGGTTTGGGCGTTTTCTTCTAGAGGCTTTCCGGGCAAGAAGTGCATCAGGAATTCCATATCTAGTGACCGGAAGTAGGGCGTTACCTGCCAACGAATTGAATCTGAAATATCACGAGAGAAACGCGAGTTATACCTGAAGGATGATGCTTTTCGGTAGGCTTCTGGATTAGGGTTTTTTCTTGCAATACCCCTGTCCTTAAAGGCGTTCAGTCCTGTGATAAAGCCTGCTGTTTCCTGGTCTAGGTTAGTGAAGCTAAAGTTGGAGCTTATATCCCACGTGCCGCCAGAATAATCATGGCGTACGCTGACTTTTTGTTGGTTATATCCGCTTTCCTCTCTGTAACCACCATCCCGAGCAATAGTGCTTGTAATTCTTAAACCGTGATTGCCGCTTAAGAAACCTTTTGAAAGGTTTAAGCGACCGTATCCATATGAACCTGCTTCAAGTGATGCAGAGCCATCGTTTGTATCAGCTGGCGCCGAGATGATGTTTATGATGCCGTGCAATGCGTTTGAACCATAGAGGGCTGACCCTAGTCCGCGTGTAATCTCAATGCGTTCCGCCGACTCTGTGAAACCCTCGAATAGCTCGTTTACATTGCAGAAGCCTGCGGAACGCAGGGCAATGCCATCTTGTGCCATCAAGAAGGCCCCGCATGCGCCTGCACCCGTTAAAATCGGTGACCGTATTGAAGCTAGATATTCTTGACCATTGTTGCGGTGAATATTAACCCCAGCTGTTCGCTGCGTGAGCTCACTAATGTGTGTCGCACCCACATGTCTTACTTCATCTTTACTAAAGACAGCAATACTGCGGCTTTCCTTGATAAGGGGGCG
>JBFOLV010000081.1:0-3141 GCA_040830325.1 Kordiimonas sp.
AGGATACTGGCCTTGAAGTCAGTATGGTAGGCGATCCGAATGCTAGTAAAGCGCATTTGGAACAAGCTGCGATCAACAAGCTTAAATTCGTTATGCGCCGTGAAGCGGAGCAGCGTAAAACAACGACCAAGGGCCTTGTCGTTTAAGCTGTAAGTCTGCCCGAAAGTCTTCCCAATATTTGATAAATACTACGCGTAAAAACTTGACCCATCGGTCAGTATTGGAAAATTTTTGCCAAAGTTCGGTTAAAGACACCATATTTGGAAGCTTTTCTTGGGTTGCGCATATATCTATGATATTGACCGGCATGAAGAGAGATTCTCCGCAGTAAAGTTGCGGATATGCTGAGGTGTAATTCATGAGTGCAAACCGTATTGCTGTTGCAAGTGATCATGCAGGATATGAGCTCAAAGAAGAGCTGAAACGCTACTTAATTTCAAAAGGCCATGATGTATTAGATTTGGGGACAAACGGACCAGAATCCGTTGACTACCCTGATTTTGGTACTGCAATGGGAAAAGCAATTGAAAATGCGGAAGCAGGAAAAGGCGTTCTTGTTTGCGGGTCAGGTATTGGCATTTCCATTGCCGCAAATAGAAATCCTGCAGTACGTGCGGCACTCTGTCAGTCAGGGTTAGCCGCTAAGCTAGCTCGTCAGCATAACGATGCGAACGTTTTAGCGCTGGGGGCGCGCTTGATTGGGGTAGAGACAGCAATTGACTGTGTTGATGCTTTCTTTGCGACTGATTTTGAAGGGGGGCGCCATCAGCGGCGCGTCGATAAAATGGGGGGAACCTCGTAGGTTCTTGAGGCTTCAAGTGAGCCAACTATAGATCCTCAGATTTTTGAACCTTTTGTTTATTCTCTTAAAGTAGGGACTTTTAAGATGACCGATTTTACTCAGGACGGTTTTTTCACCGCAGGACTAGCGGAAACAGACAAAGATCTTATGGCTTCGCTGACTGGCGAACTCAAGCGTCAACAGGGGCAAATTGAACTTATTGCCTCTGAAAATATTGTCAGCCGTGCTGTGATTGAAGCACAGGGCTCTGTTCTTACAAATAAATACGCAGAAGGTTATCCTGGTCGCCGTTATTATCAGGGTTGTCATCATGTTGATGTGGCTGAAAGCCTTGCTATTGAGCGCGCTAAAGAATTGTTTGGTGCAGAGTTTGTGAATGTTCAGCCTCACTCTGGTGCCCAAGCAAATGGCGCGGTTATGCTTGCTCTCACAACGCCAGGTGACACTATCATGGGTATGTCGCTTGATGCGGGTGGTCTCCTTACACACGGGGCAAAGCCTGCACTGTCGGGTAAATGGTATAACGCTGTACAGTATGGTGTACGTAAAGAAGACGCTCTCATCGATTATGATGAAGTGGAGGCAATGGCTAAAGAGCACAAGCCAACAATCATTATTGCTGGTGGCTCTGCCTATCCTCGCGTGATTGATTTCAAACGCTTCCGCGAAATTGCTGATGCTGTTGGTGCTTATCTTTTTGTAGATATGGCTCACTTTGCAGGACTGGTTGCAGGTAAGAAGCATCCAAACCCACTTGAATATGCAGACATCGTAACAACTACTACGCACAAGACACTTCGTGGCCCTCGTGGTGGTATGATCCTTACTAACGATGAAGCTATTGCAAAGAAAATTAACTCAGCCGTATTCCCTGGTTTGCAGGGCGGTCCTTTAATGCATGTAATTGCCGCGAAAGCTGTAGCATTTGGTGAGGCCCTTCGCCCTGAGTTTGAAAAGTATGCTGAGCAAGTAATTGTTAACGCAAAAGGCCTGGCCGCACGTTTGGTCGAAAACGGCTTTGATATTGTTTCTGGTGGTACGGATACTCACGTGGTGCTCGTTGACCTTCGTCCTAAAGGGGTTACAGGTAAAGCTGCTGACGAAGCTCTTGAGCGTGCACATATGACGTGTAACAAAAATGGTGTTCCATTTGACCCTGAGAAGCCTTTCATTACTTCTGGTATCCGTCTTGGCACACCTGCGGGCACAACACGTGGTTTTGGTGAGGCAGAGTTTGTTCAGATTGCTGATATGATTACAGAAGTGATCGACGGTTTGGTGGAAAACCCTGAAAATAATGATGCAGCTGAAGCTTCTGTCAGAGCAAAAGTTGCTGATCTATGTGAACGCTTCCCAATTTATGCAGAATTGGTTTAAGCTAAATTGAATGGCGCGGTGGGGAGCCGCGCCAATTACGATCATCATGAGGGAGTAGGGGCATTATGCGCTGTCCGTTTTGTCAGAACGAAGATACGCAGGTAAAAGATTCTAGACCAACGGATGATAAGTCCGCGATCCGTCGCAGGCGTTATTGCCCGGCTTGTGGTGCACGGTTTACGACCTTTGAGCGTGTCCAACTTCGTGAACTTACAGTTTTGAAGAAAACTGGACGGCGGGTACCTTTTGATAGAAACAAGCTAGAACGTTCACTGGATATTGCTCTTCGTAAACGGCCAGTTGATCCTGATCGTGTAGAGCGCATGATGAACGGTATTGTTCGCAGACTCGAATCGATGGGCGAATCAGATATCGATTCGGAAACTATCGGTAAATTGGTGATGGAAGGTTTGGAAAGCCTTGATCAGGTTGCCTATGTTAGATACGCGTCAGTATATCGGAATTTCCGCGAAGCCTCTGATTTTGGTAAGTTTCTTGGTAAAATGTCAGGCGACGAAGATGAGTTCACTGAAGACGAATAAGGACGTATTGCTTGTCTGAGGATAAGAAATGGATGAGGAGCGCCTTGTCGCTCGCAAGGCGTGGCCTTGGTAATGTGGCACCTAACCCTGCGGTTGGGTGCCTTATTGTTAAGGATGGAATAATTTATGGTCGTGGGTGGACGCAGCCAGGCGGGCGCCCTCACGCTGAAACCGTTGCTCTCAAACAAGCGGGTGGCGCAGCAAAAGGCGCAACAGCTTATGTGACACTCGAGCCATGCGCGCACCAAGGTGTGACCCCTCCGTGCGCCGAAGCTTTGATTAAAGCTGGGGATGGGCGTGTTGTGATTGCCATCGGCGATAGTGACAGTCGAGTTTCAGGAAGAGGTGTGTAGTTACTTCTTAATGCAGGTTTAGAGGTAATGAATGATATTTGTTCAGATGAAGCTGCCTCTCTAAGCA
>JBFOLV010000082.1:0-6303 GCA_040830325.1 Kordiimonas sp.
AAGCCCTTTTTGTGGGCGGCGCTCCAACAGGACATGACCATCATGCTCAAGCCAGAAACTGATGGCCCTGCGCACAGGTTTGATTTTCTTAGGCGCTTTCACTGGATAGTGTTCCATGTCCCCCTTTGTCTGTGCTGCGCAGAAACCGGAAACAGGACATAGTAGACAGCTTGGTTTTTTGGGGCTGCATAAACTTGCCCCTAAATCCATCATGGCTTGAGCAAAGTCACCAGGTCTGTCTGTTGGGGTTAGTTGGGATACCTCCGTTTTTATCTCTTTTTTGGCGGCGGGGAGAGCTGTTTTTATGCGAAATGTGCGGCTGATGATGCGCTCAATGTTACCGTCAACGACGGCGGTTTTTTCTCCAAACGCGATTGCCGCGATCGCTGCCGCTGTATAGTCACCAATGCCAGGTAATGCTCTCAGGTCATCCTCTTTTTCGGGGAACTTGCTACCATGTTCACTGACAATAACTTGTGCACATTTATGGAGGTTCCTTGCTCTCGCATAATACCCAAGGCCGGCCCACTCTTTGAGGACTACTTCTTGTGAGGCTGCTGCTAACTCGTCAATGGTTGGCCATAGTTTGAGGAATTTCTCAAAGTAACTTTTAACTGTGGCAACAGTTGTTTGCTGCAACATAATTTCAGACAACCAAACATGATAAGGGTTTGAGGTGCAATTTGGCAGAGCGCGCCAAGGTAGGACACGCCGATGGCTATCGTACCAATTCAGGAGGTTATCAGCGAAAGAGGACATCACGCAGGCTTGATCTTCTACTATGTATATTCAGGCTTTTATTCTTGTGTGAAACTGTTGCTTCAGGTAGCACAGACCATAGAGTTTATAGCACCAAGGGCAAGCTTAATGGCGTATACGCCAGTAAAAAAGACGACGAAAAAAAAAGGTAAAGATGCGCCAGCTAAGGTGTATCGGCGCTTTAAGGCTTCTTCTGCTTCAAGTGTTGCCCGAAATCTTATATCACCTGCGATGCGCGCGAAAGGGTTTGCGCAGGCTGAAATCGTAGCACGATGGGCCCATATTGTCGGGCCAGAACTTGCAGCTTCTACCGTACCTCTGCGAATGATATTCCCGCGCGGTGAGCGTATGGGGGCCAAGCTTATTATTCGCTGCGAGTCTGCTTTTGCCCCACTTTTGGCACATAAAAGTGATCGTATCATTGAAATGGTAAATAGTTTTTTCGGATATGGCGCTGTTGCAAAGCTGGAAATGAAGCAAGGACCGCTGCCCAAGGCCACTCGCAAGCCACAGCTTGAAAAGCATGCGTTGAATGGCGAGGATCAGCTAAAACTCGGTGAACTTGTCGGTAAAGAAAAAGAGAGCCCATTAAGAGATGCCTTGAAAAGTCTAGGTGAGTTGGTGCTATCTAACAAAGATGCAAAAGTGTAGCCGGGGAGGTTACATTGTTGTTGCTGTATTATTTTGTGAGGAAGTTGATGAGAGTTTCTATTTTAAAGAGCGTTTTAGTTTTGGCGTTAGGTTTAACATTCATGCCTGTTAGCGCCCAAGACGCGCATGATCAATCATCACATCAAGGACATAGCCATAGTGGCCAGACCAGTCAGCAAGGCGCCCTAGGCACATCGGACGAAACGCCTGACTTTACACGCGGCGATATTATATATGGCGCGATGGATGCACCGATTGAAATCATTGAATATGGTTCATTAACTTGTCCGCACTGTAAGCTTTTTATGGATGAGGTTGCAGACTACCTGAAAGAAGATCTTATTCCTTCAGGGAAAGTGCGTTTGGTTTTCCGCAACTTCGTACGTGATCAATTGGACCTTGCTGTTTCTGTTGCCAGCCGCTGCACAAGTGATATGGAACTTTCGAAAGATTTGCTCGAATCATACTTTGATAAACAGGTTGCTTGGGCAACTTCAAATGACCCAAAGACCACGATTTTTGCCATTGCGGCAGCGAGAGGTGTTGATGAGGAAGCTCTAGACAAATGTCTACAAAGTCGTGAGATGTTTGAACATGTGATCGGTATCGCCAAAGTTGGTCATGAAAAATATCAAATTCAAGCAACGCCGACGGTCATTATGAATGGCGAGAAGGTTACCTTCAAAGGATATGATGACCTGAGGGCACAGATCAATGCGGCAGTCGCTGCAAACTAGATTATAATTTCAGTATTTTTACTGTCCCAAAAAATGACTCGTATTGGGGCATGATTCAGTTTACACACAATATATAGTGGTGAGGACGACATGAGCTACAAGAAGTATCAAAATTTACTCAAAGGTTTTGGCGCTGCGTCAGTGATGCTATTGGCTTCGGCTTGCGGTGATGGTCAAAATGTGGCTGGCGGCGGAAGCAGCTTCAGTTCTGAAGCAATGATCGAAGCAAACAACTTTGAAGAAGGTAAGTCCGGTACTTGGGGCGATATTGTTTACGGTGCAGAAGATGCTCCTGTAACAATCATAGAGTATGCGTCTTTGACATGCCCTCACTGTGCAACGTTTGCGGCGACAACTTTTCCAGAAATTGAGAAAGACTATATCGAAACAGGTAAAGTACGATTCATCTACCGTAACTTTGTTATGAACGGTGTCGATATGGTGGCGTCAACTGTTGCACGTTGCCGTGACATGAAAACGACAAAACATCTCATGAAGGTGTTTTTCAATCGTCAGCGTGAGTGGATTGGGGCTGAGGACCGTAACGCGGCACTCGCATCTCTCGCGCGTCGCACTGTAAATATGAGCCGTACAGAGTTTGATCGCTGCGCGTCTGACCGTGAACTAATGGGCAACCTAACGGACATGACTAAAACTGCGACCACTACGTTTAGTATTAATTCTACGCCTTCCATCTTTGTGGATGGAACTCAAGTTACTAATCCGACACTTGAAAACTTGAGGAAGGCATTGGACGCTGCCGAGTAAGGCGGCTTAATCAGGGCGGTTCACATCTGTTGGGGAACAGGAGCCGCTCTGGATAATTAGGGGAGTAAGCCGCAGCTATGCGTTTTTCGCGTCTGCGATTATCAGGGTTTAAGTCCTTCGTCGATCCGACCGAGCTTCATATCGAAACTGGTCTGACTGGCGTTGTGGGCCCTAATGGCTGCGGGAAATCCAACTTATTAGAAGCCATCCGCTGGGTTATGGGTGAAAATCGCGCGAAGTCTCTTCGCGGCTCAGGAATGGATGACGTTATCTTTGCCGGTACGGACAAACGACCAGCCCGTAATATGGCTGAGGTAACGCTGGTCATTGATAATTTTGATCGTGCGGGACCTGCTGACTATAATGATACTGACACTATTGAAGTAACCCGCAGAATTGAACGCGAATCTGGCTCGTCATATCGTATTAATGGTAAAGACGTACGACAGAAGGATGTGCAGCTCCTGTTTGCGGATGCTGCCACGGGGGCACACTCTCCAGCACTTGTTAGCCAAGGGCGTATTGGCACACTTATTAATGCTAAGCCGCAAGATCGTAGGCAGATCCTTGAAGAAGCCGCAGGAATCTCTGGTTTGCATACCCGCCGTAAAGATGCAGAAAGCCGGCTTCGGAGCGCTGAGGGTAATCTTGTGCGTGTGCAAGATGTCGTGCTCGGCATGGAAACACAGATAGCAGGTTTGAAGCGGCAAGCTAGGCAGGCAGTCCGCTATCGCTCAATTTCTGGTGACATCAGACAAGCTGAAGCCAGCTTACTGTTTCTCAAATGGAAATTAGCTTCCGAAGAGGTGATCTCGCTTGAAGCAGGGCTGCGGGACGCGGAAAAGGAAGCAGCTGAGGTTACAAAGCATGTCGCAGAAATCTCGAAGCAGCAGGCGATTACTGCTGCTGCCTTGCCGCCTCTCAGGGAAGCAGATGCTGCCGCTGCGGCCAAGATGCAGCGTTTAGCTATCGAAAGGGAAAATCTGGAATCTGAAGCTGAGCGCCGCAAGCAGACAGCTATCAGCCTCAGGGCATCTCTAGAGCAAATCGCAGCGGATAGAGAACGTGAGCAGGAAATTGTAGATGACGCGCGGGCAGTTCTTGAGAGACTGAATACAGAGAAAGCTCGGCTAGAGGCAGCTAAGGAAGCGGAAAAATCAGCTGAAATCGAGGCACGTGAGGCTCTTGATGTTGCGACAAAGGCAGCTAGCAACGCTGAATCTACTTATGATCAACTCAGTGAGAAAGCAGCACAAGCAAGGGCCCAGCGTTCAAGCTTAGAAAGTGATAAGCTGGCAATTGCGCGCCGAGGTGATCAATTGAGCGCTGAAGCTGTTAGATTGCAGGCAGAGTTAGACGCAATGACTGCCGAAGATGAGGTTTTGTCTACGTTGAAGAATGCCGAAATTGCTATCGCAAATGCAGAGAAGGCTTTGTCTTCAGCTGATGAGACAATGTCCGCGAGTGAGGCAAGTACTCTGCAAGCGAGAGCCGCGAGAAATGAGGCGGATGCGGCTCGTTCTGAGTTGCAAGGTCAGCTTAAAGCGCTCAGTGGTGAAGTTTCCAGCCTAGAAGCTTTATTGCATGTGGAGGAAGGTGCAGATGCGCCTGTGGCTGCTGAACTGAAGGCGAAACCGGGTTATGAGGTTGCGGCTGGAGCGGCATTCGGGGATGAAGCTGAAGTTGGGCAGGATAGTGAAGCGTCCCGTTTTTGGTGTCAGCTAGACGCTCTAGATCCACCGGCGTGGCCAAAGGGTGTTATGTCTCTCTCAGATTATGTGGCAGTGCCTTCTGCGCTAGAAAGGCGCCTCGCTTTTACGGGCTTGGTTGAAGGCGATGCGAATGCAGAGGCGTTAGCGAAGGCGCTTCTTCCCGGACAAAGCCTTGTTGATGTTAAAGGCGCGGTGTGGCGTTGGGATGGTTTTGTTCAGAAAGCTGGTGCGCCAAGTCAGGCTGCTATCAGGCTTGAACAAAAAAATAGACTAGAGGATTTACACAAACAATTTTTGGAGCTTCAGCAACAGGCCGATGCGACTGAGAATGCGGCTAAGGCTGCTTATGAAGCCCACCAAAAAGCGAGGGAAGCTGAGCAAGCGCAACGTGAAGTGCGCCAAGCAGCAGAGAAAGCACTGGCAGATAAACGCAGGGCGTTGGTTGTAGCTGAGCAGGAAGCCAGCAAACGTGCAAACCAGGTTGGTCTATTAAAGGAATCTATACAGCGGATTGCTGAAGAACAAAAAGAAACAGAAAGCCGGAAAACCGCAATAGAAGCGAAGGTTGCTGATCTTCCTGAAAATGAAACGCTTGAGAAAGAACTGTCAGAGAATAGAGGGCAAGTTGAACAGTTGCGTCAGGATTTAAGTTCTGCTCGCGGAAGCTATGATGGTCTACGCCGTGAGGCGCAAGCCAGAAATGATAGGCTTGCCGCGATTGCAACAGAATCAGGTGCGTGGAACCTACGGGTTTCTAGTGCTGAGAAACAGGTTACCTCCCTTGATGAAAGAAACAAAACAGCCAAGGAGCAACTAGCTGCCGCAGAAGCTAGCCCTGAGGATTTACAGAAACGTCAACAAGCCCTTTTAAGTGAACTCACTAATGCTGAAGCAGAGCGTGCTAAAACAAGCGATGCACTTGTTGCTGCTGAGACAAGCCTAGGCGAGGCTGATCAGGCACTTCGCAGTGTGAATGAAAAGCTTGCTGCGGCAAGGGAAAAACAGATACGTGCTGATGCAGCTGTCGAAAATGCAGTGACACGGCGGAAAGACATAGCCAGCCACATTGGTGAGCGTTTTGAATGTGCACCGACACAGCTTCTTGAGAAGGTTGAGCTAGATACAAGTGATAGCTTGCCAGAGCCGATGGTACTTGAGAGTAAACTTGAGAAGCTCAAGCGTGAGCGCGATCGTATGGGCGCTGTAAACCTACGCGCTGATGAAGAACTTACTGAAATTACTGAGCAAATGGACCATCTGGTTTCCGAGCGCGCAGACCTTGAAGCAGCAATCGCTCGCTTAAGACAGGCAATCAGCAGCTTGAATAGGGAAGGGCGCGAACGTTTGCTTGCAGCGTTTGAGATAGTAAATAAGCAATTCGGTGAACTATTTTCGACGCTATTTGGTGGTGGTGATGCGCATCTGGAACTAACGGAATCAGATGATCCACTTGATGCCGGACTAGAGATTTACGCGAGCCCTCCAGGTAAACGATTACAGGCCTTATCTTTACTTTCTGGCGGTGAACAGGCGCTAACTGCTCTTTCTCTTATCTTTGCGGTCTTTATAACGAACCCAGCGCCTATTTGCGTGCTTGATGAAGTTGACGCGCCACTTGATGATGCAAACGTTGAGCGTTTCTGTAACCTTCTTGATAATATGACAACACGCACAGA
>JBFOLV010000083.1:0-13414 GCA_040830325.1 Kordiimonas sp.
TCTTCGCTGC
Organism: Kordiimonas sp.; assembly: GCA_040830325.1. Classification (GTDB taxonomy): domain Bacteria; phylum Pseudomonadota; class Alphaproteobacteria; order Sphingomonadales; family Kordiimonadaceae; genus Kordiimonas. Next base: position 11 of record JBFOLV010000083.1, read on the forward strand.
CATTTCTGGCCTTTTGCTGGGCGGGACCACATGGATATGGATCGGCAGAAAGATAGAACCCCGGCTTCAACAGTTTGTGGACCGCCGGATCAACAGTGCCCATCAAGGATATACCGACGTACGGCAGATAGAAAATCATCTACCTGCCAGCCAAAACTTTGACCCGGCTTCCTTCTTCTCAAAAGCGAAGAAATGCAACGCTCTGTTTCTGGGGAAAGACGAAGCCAAGAAGCCTGTGATGATTCCCAGACCCCAATACATCACCTCAAATATACAACTCGTTGCACCGCCCGGTAGAGGCAAAGGCGTATGTGCCGGAGTCGTATTGTCTCAGTGTATACAAAATTTTGACGACGCTGTAATCGTGCTTGACCCCAAAAACGATGAATGGGCACCAAATGTCCTCGCCCACGCCTGTAAGGATGCTGGAAAGCCTTTCCAATTACTCGACCTGCGTCAGGGAACACCCTCACAGTTTAATCCTTTGCACGGCGCTTCAAGTCATGAAATTTACGAATTGCTAGTGGCCTCTTTTGGCCTTGGGCGAAAGGGAACTGAGGCTGACTATTACCGATTAGGCGACCGCCGGATTGCTCGTCGCCTCGCTGATCAGGCGGAAGAGGGCGACACGTTTGTTAGCCTGTGTCAGAAGGCACAGGAAATTGCTGGAGAGGAAGGGGATAGCTTCCTCAAACAATTTGAGGAACTAGCAGCCCTCTCATGCACAACCACTAAGCAGGGCTATAATCTGCAATCAGTAATCAAAGAAGGGGGATGCCTTTATGTGATTGGTAGTATGCGTGATGAAACCGTCATGCAATTGCAGAAACTGGTTTTCGTTAGGGTCCTTCAACTGATTGAGGCCCGTAAACGCGGCGGACGCCATGTGAGTATTTTCGCAGATGAATGGAAGTATTTAGTCTCTGCGCCCACCATCAATGCGCTGGGCACCGTTCGTGATAAAGGCTGCAATATTCTGATCGCTCACCAAAGCCTGGGGGACCTACGTCAGGTAGGGCAAGACCTGAACCCGGAAGCCGCAGCTAATAATGTAATTGATAACACGCCCGTTAAGTGGATATACCGGCCTTCCTCTTACGATGTTGCTGAATGGGGCAGCAGGCAAACAGGCAAAATCGTAGTCCAACAAAAAAGCCGTTCTTCGCTAGTGAATGATGAAGGGGCAGAAGTTGTCGATTTTAATATCAACACCCGCGACGACTTACAGCCAAAGTATGATACAAACATTCTGCTTAATTTGCCTGACGCCTGCGCTCTATGCATTGGCTTGGGACATGCAAAATTAGCTTTTGCGAGACCTGTATTGGTCAACAAAATTGAGCCTGTTCTATACGAGGCAAAGCCTGCTCCAAGCTTGTCAAAGGCCAACTCAATTGATGACGGCCCGTGGGGTTCGTCATGACATTGCTATCGCCTAACGTTGCCAGAGAACGAGCACAGGAAAAACAACACACTGTTCTTCACTTTCTGCGCGACAACAAGTGGACTACTCAAAACAATGTACAATGTCTGCTGGGGCTAAGGTCCCGGCAGGCTGCGCACAAGACGCTGATTAGATTAGAAGCACAGCAGATGATCAAGCGACATCAAGTGCGTAGCCTAGCAGGTAAACCACTGACAATTTGGGGGATAACGGTTCATGGAATCATGTACTCGTATAGAGATGGTGAACCAATGACAGATGTAAGAGCCTTTGAACCTTCAAAGCTTTCATCCACTCAAATGCAGCATCATTTAGGGCTTCAGCAGATACAGATTCGGCTTATTGCGGCGGGCTGGCGAGATTGGCATCGCGAAACTTTTAAAAACAAGAACAACATTGTTCCAGACGTCATTGTTACCCACCCAAATGGTTGGCCAGTTGCAGTCGAATTCGAGCGAACACTGAAATCTCTGAGACGATATAAAGAAATTTTGCTAGGCCATCTAACAGCGCGAAAGCACGGCAATTATCGCGATATCTATTATATTACTCCGGATGAACCAACTAAGGCTCGGTTAGATCATATTTTTACATCGATAAAGTCGGTTCGATGTCGGGGCGAATCCATTCGGATTTCCCCGGAATTGAAAGCTCCTTTTCATTTCTTTTCCTTGGCTTCACCGTTCGAAAGTACCGAACGCTAGTTAATCAATGACAGAGATCAAACTAGCCAAATTTGCACGTGTTCCACCGAGTGCGGCAATGGACAAGACTTTGTCCAAAGCAGCGCTGAAGGTGCTTATCGCACTATGCGGTCACGCAGACAGAAATGACCTTTGTCGCCCAACTCAATCCAGGCTCGCACTTGCATCAAACTTAAGTCGCCAGCATGTAAATAGAGCACTACAGGAACTGTGCAGCCAAGGATGGATCACCTTAGCGGGCAAGCGAAGGGGTAGCGGGCGTTGGCCATCAAACGTTTATCGAATAAATTTTGAAAACGCTTTTGTACCAGCAATAACAAAACCACCGTGTCACCCCAAGGGTGACACCGACCGAGGAACCTCAGAGGTGACACTGTCCCGTCGCCCCATAGGCGACACAAACAAATCAATTAACAGAAAAAGAGAACAAAAGGGGCTTCCGGCCCATAAAGGCAATCCCTACAAGATATTACTTCGCGAACTAGGACAAGCTGGATTGAATGACGATGAACTTCTGCAAGCCATTTCCAAAATTGACCCCAGCGAATATGAGTCATTTTGTGAAAAGGTGCTGGATGGTCGCTGTCCGACGAAAGCTGCTCTAAATCTTCTAAGTCTCAGATAATCTAGAGGCGCTTGACAATGTAAATTGTTAGAAGCTTTGTGGGCATATTGTCTTCAGTGATTATGGATTCTATTCGAGAAAGAGGGCCCTTCCAATGTTCTCCATCTATCTGTGAAGGGGTGCCATCGACCCCAAATCGTTTTAGTGCTTCGGAAAAAGGTGTCGGCTTTCCATCTTCAAACAAAAACTCGTCCAGTCGCTTAGTCTTGTCGGCGAAAAAACGCATTATCGAACCACGTTCTATGCTTACTTCCTGACTCTTGGGAAAGGTATCAATCATCGCAAAATATACAGCCAGAGATAGTCGAGCTTTTTCTGAGTTATCAACGATGCCTTCTCTCAAGGCTTCTGCAAAAAAATTCCCAATCTCATCTACATCAACGCAAAGAAGTAACGCCCTCAGCACTTTCATTTCGGGGGACATTTTGCGCCGAATGTTGTTCCGATGGACTTTAATGGCTTTTATCAATGAAGTCGGGAATATGTCACTATTCGGCCATACGATCTCCGATTCAAGTGTGTTCGCAGAACTGGACAGCGAGAAGAACTCTTCTACCTCTGCCTTATCCAGTACGATACGCTGAGAAGAGCAGTATTCCCGAGGCCTAGGGCTGAGAAATTCATTGGGGTCATAAAATACTTGTTGAATAGTCCGTGGATCATTCCAATGCTCTTTTGGAATACACTCATTTCCACGCCTGGTGGTTAGTTCTGAGTACCATGCCCGAATGTTTTGATCATCTGATCCCAATGCAGTTATCAGTTTCACCATTTGTCTTACAGCTGGCCTTGCTTTTTCAGGGAGACACAGTCTCCGCTCAGATAAATAGCCAACGTCGATGGGAGACGACAGACGCCGCAGTATCTTCATTGTGAGGTAAATCGTCACACCTGACAACACTAAGCCTACTATCCCTAACAATGATTGATCGATTAAAATATCAGGGAAATTCTCTACGGTTCCTGTCTCACGATATTCTTTGTCCATATTGAATGCTTGGACCATCAGCCACACATATACAGTCAACAAAAACAGCCAAGGTATATGCCGGTTCAGAAATCGCTTTACAGGAAGCATGAACGCACTGAATTGCATTCTACGTCGCATTTTACGATCTAAAACACTTTCTGGTAAATCTATACCAGCGTCACGAAAGAGTTTGTCACGAATTTCTTCCAGCGAAATTCGATCGAAATCACCACCAAACGCCATCACCCCCCCCCAATTTGCGCTTCCAGTGCGCCATTTTTTCAGTAATAGAGAAAAAGTGTCAAGAGGCTGGTTGAAAAAGCCTATGTTTTTCAGTAAGATAATGGCGCACTCGAGAGGATTTCCTTGTCTGATCATTGGACCTCTGCCTTCTGAGCCATTCGCATTCAAGAATCTCTGGTGATAAGGTTCATGCCGCCATCACGGAATCCAAAACCAAGTCACGGATTACCAACTTCGTAACAGAGCACCTCACAACATATACCTACAAGGCATTTAAGACATTTCCACAATTACCATTACTATGTTGAGCAAATGGATCTACCAAGAAGAGTCTTTATCTAAGACTGAGTATTGCACTGCCTTTTCGTCCCTCAAGTAATAGCGCAGCTACTGAGTGATTTCCAATAACGAGAACACACCGTAACGTTTCCGCACCATTGGTGGTTAGAAAGGCGTTGCCCAAAACTACCAGATATTGTGAAAAGGCAAGCCGTTAGGTGAAGTGAACACTTAAGAGACAACACAGGATGCCTGTCGCCGTGTCCCATACAGTGGTACGTTTCGCTTATTCTTCTTGATCATATCCTGGAGTCCAACTTCGAATGCCTCAATATCTAAGCATACGTATTTACCGATTGCAGCAAATTCGACACAATCATCAAACTGCTGCCCGACACCATATGCTGCTATCTTTGGCTTTCCTTCGACGAAAACTGCAATAACGTCATCTGGCGTGGCTTCGATAACTGACCTGTAGTGGCTTGAAAAACTTGCCCTAACTATTACCAAATCCGCCGACAAACCTTTTTGTATCGACCCTGTAGAGTTTTGCACTCCTAAGGCAATGGCCCCATTGCGAGTGGCGACCTCCCAAAAATCTCTCGCAGAAAGCGATTGCTCTCCAAATGTTTGAGCCACCTGCTTAGCGCAGGCAATTTCTTCAACCATATTGTAGGATCCACTAGAGGACCAGTCGGTTCCTAAAGCAAGTATCCCACCGTGAGCAAGAAACTCGGGTATATTGGCCGTTTCACCGTAAAGAGCCAAGTTCGATCGCGGTGACCAAATCAGCGACACATCATTCTCTGCTAGTCTCTTTATCTGTTTTTTTGTTGCCCCGACAACATGGATAGCTGAATAGGTCCGTCGTGCACCCTCTGCGCCTTCGATATGGTCAAGAAAGGCTTCAGTTTCGAGGCGCGCGACACAATTAGTACCCTCTCCCACATGAGGCACGTAGGGAATGCCACTATATGAGGTTGAAGTCGAAGGTGCTGGCAATTCAGTGTTCCCACCAGGGCAGGAATACCGTGACAAAAACTGAGATGCATTTGGTGTAAATGGAAATGTCTTCATCTCGGCTTTGTAGACATTCCCAGGAGAATTTCTGTGTGCCACATTCTTTAACAATCCGGGCACAGCGCCGCTACCCGCCATAACTGTAGTTCCACCTAGCAAGTGACGCAGCTCTACCCATGCCAAGACTGCCTTGTTTTTACTTGGCTTAGGAATAGTCAGACGCTCTTTGCTACCAATTTTTCCTCTCCATTCGTCTCTATGAACATAGATGGGAGCAAGATCCTTATCGGGAAAAGCATAACTGTAACTTGGATGCTCGTGCGCATTAACAAAACCAGGGGATACTATAGAGTTTTTACATATTACCTTCGTCGCGTTTTGATAATGTGATTGCAACTGCGCTAACTTTCCCAAGTCGGATATTTTACCGGTTGCATCAATTACAAGTGCACCATCATTTAGAATACTACTTGGCAAAAGCAGATGTGCAGCAATTAGTATCTTGTCAGAGGTTCCTTTCTCCGTAACACAGAGTTGACTCTCTTTGTTAACTACCTGCTTTGGCTCTACCGGAGCAGAACAAGCTGCCGCCGAAAAAAATGCAACCAATAAACTCAAATTCAAGACCCGCACCATCAACTCCCCCAATCAAAAACCATGCGATCATTTAAAACAAGTTCTTGACTATAGCTTGCCTAACCACAAAATTATACCCGATAAACTCTATATTTATCTCTTTATAGTGGCAGTGCGACTGTAAGTTTTGGTTCTGGGGGAGAACTAGCAAATGCAGTGTAAAGACAAATTACATTTTTTGAGTTGTTTTGGACTTGGGGAATACTCAATAGACCAAGAATTTGGTACGCGAACCCGCAGTTACCCTCCACACAAAGGAATAGATATTGCCAGCCCTAAAGCCGGGCAAGTATTTCTAGCTGGAATTCCCGGGAGAATTGTACCTCCGCTGGGGGGTAAATGGGGCATAATATCGCTCAATCCAGACAAACTGAGTTCGACTTTGGTGCAATACATTCATTGCGAAGAGATTCTTTGCAACATTGGTGACCGGGTTACAGCCATGACCGAAATCGGGACTATTGGCAATCGTGGTCATTCCAAAATCAACTTGCACATACAAGTGTCCATTCCGGGCAAACCCAAATTTAGCGACTGGAAACAGTTTTCTCGGGATCGTGATTTTGTGGATCCAATTAATTTTTTCAAGGGATACTATTATGAGTAAGTTCAGTGTTATTCTTGATTGCTACACAGATGAACCTTCTGGTTACGGCGTCCCTCCCTACATTGGCACACATCAGCTGCATCTTTCGCAAGCACTTGCTCACACCAAAAATGAACACTTTTATTTAACTATTGATGACTTGAGGGAAGAAGAAGAGTGTAGTTCCGCAACTAATAAGAGAATTGCAAATCGCACAAAGAATTACCCTGAAGCAGCAAAACTATTGAAGGAAGCAGATACTATCTTCATTATTTGTGGGTGTTTCGTCGACTATGAATATTTTTGTGCAGAGCCACCTAAAGCCGAAGAAATATTGAACGCCATATCAGATAGTGCGGCCACTAAAGTGTTGTTCTTCGTTATGGGAAATACGAAACGCTCCGACCTTGATCCGGGCTTCCAAAAGCTCGCCAGCCTTGTAGACGTTGTCAAGTATGGCAACACATACAGAACGATCTTGGAACCTGCCTCTGCTGGACACCTTCTTGATCCCAATTACCAAGCTCTGGAGGAAATTTCTCGTACGCCGGCCCCCCTACTTGAGCAGATAGATCGAGATCTAATAGTAGAAATTGAAACTGGAACAGGCTGCAATACGCCATTCTGTACCTTTTGTATCGAAGCCGCGAGAGCTCCAAAAGTCACTTATCGCGAGCCTCAGTCAATAGTAGCTCAGGTATCCACATTTTATAGTCAGGGGGTCCGCCGCTTTAGACTGGGACGGCAGCCTAACTTCTTTCACTACCAAAATGCATCTTGTGACAAGCTGGAAGAACTTCTTTTGGGAATCAGGAGCAGTTGCCCAACTATAAAAACACTTCATATCGATAATGTTAATATCATCAATGTTATTGGCAAGGTCGGCAAACGATTTACACAACTGGTTGCTTCACATTGCACCTCCGGCAATATTGCTCCATTTGGTATCGAGTCATTTGATAATAATGTACGTCAGTTAAATGGCGTCGTAGGGAGCGCTGATCAAGTTCTTCGTGCTGTTGAAATCATCAACGAATATGGTTCCCAACGAGGAGAGGACGGGTACCCTCGCTTTCTACCCGGTGTAAATTTAATCCATGGGTTAAAAGGCCATTCTGAACGCAGCCACGAGGAAAACCTTCGCAATCTAGGGAAAATCTATGAGTTAGGCCTTCAAACTCGACGCTTGTACTACCGCCCAGTAGCAAGCAATGAGGGCACAACATTCTCTAACAACCATACTAATATGAGCCAGTACGAGTCTGAACGACAGGATATTGTTAGCGAATTTGTTATCCCCATGCAGGAGCGCGTTTTTCCAGCTGGCACAATTCTGAAAGGATTAACTGACTTCTACTATAAAGAAGGATCTACATATCTTCGCTCTGTCGGAACTTGCCCGCCCAGAGTCCGCATTGCAGATGAAATGGTAAAGCCTTCGTTTGATGGAGTAGATGTTCGAATTAACAGTTCTGCTGGCGAAAGATTGTTGGACGCAGGACTCGTCAATCAATGAACAACATGAAGGGGTATTGGGTGATAGGCCCCCCAGGGGCTGGAAAATCAACGGCAGTAAAGCTCTTAGCTAAACGCCTCAAAAACTATCAGCTCGTCAATGACCTGCATCACTTACAAGGCGTATTTGCATTAGACGCCTTGTCACTAAACTATCTTTCTACTCCGGCTGAAACAAGAAGCAACCTGCCTACTATAGTGGAGGACTTTCGAGCCAGTTTTCCTCTCTTTGACGAGGAGCGCCTTCAAGATCGAGTTGAGCTGCTTAACTCAACAAAAGCTTCAACAGTTAACCTTCCTACAAGAATGCTATCGGGCGGCGGATTTGATATCATTCAGCCTCAATTATGGGATCTAATTTTGGAAGATGCCGCAAAATCAATAGAGTCTAACTCGTTCATATTTGAATTTTCTCGTGGAGTGGATCGAGAATACCTTGATTTCCATAGCATCAATGCAGATCAAGTCTATGATCAGAGCTTTAAGACCATTTTTGCTCACATAGCGGACGAATCCTGGATCCATAACAGCGTCTTAGTACACCTCTCCTGCCCGCATCTTTTATGTTTGGAGAGGAACGAATTACGAAGAGTTAAAGGAGAGCACTTCGTGGACGAGACCGTGATGAAATCTGTATACAAAATAGACCCTTTTAAACTCAGGAATTTTGAAGGAGGCTTTGCTGTATTTGGCAATCATCGTTTACCCATACTATCGATTGACAATGTAAGTAATCTAGAGCACCTAGCAGCTTCCCTGAAGCAACTAGACACTCTCCATCCAAAGGCCCAATTATGAACCAATTTCTCAGCCCTCTCACCTTTAGAGAGATGATCGCAACAATCGCAAAAGATGATATTGTTTTGCGCGAAGTTGAGAAGAACCACGATGAAAACAGATGGTGGCCGCTTGAGGTCAAAGACTGGCGATTGAGAATGCTCATCGCGGGTTGGAGTTCAAGAATTTCATACCGAGCCATCAACAGTTATGCCTCTGTTGTAATGGCAATGGATGAGATCGGCTTCGACAATTTTTTTGAAATGGAATTAAGAGAAAAACTCAAAGTGATAAAGCCTTTAGGCTTAGCTGAAACAAGGCTGACCTACGCGAACTCTCTTTTTCAGTATTTAAAGGGCAAAACTAGCAACTACCTAGACCAACCCAACGATGTTTTGATCGAACAATTCCAAAAGGAGGTCAGTGGAGCAGGATACAAAATTGCGCAATGCGCGATCCTTTATGCGAAAGGATATCATTGTGGAATAATGCCTGTTGATTCTGGAATGAATACTACATTGCTACCATGTTTAGGGTTGCAAACTAAGAAGACTGCCGTAGGCCATGAAATCTCCCGTACAGCGTTAGAAGACCTAGTCAATCAATCAGCTGATTTCATTAAGAGTACAGTCATCAACCTACACAACGCTTCCATCACTTTACCCCCTCAGACAAACCCAACTTGGTTTTCCCATTTGGCCCTAATTTACCACAAACGACAATATTGCAATAATCACGCTTGCGATTCCTGTACCTTGCGAAACAACCCCAAGATATCACGCCTTATTGGCAAAATGTGCGATCCTGAACACTCATTTCCCGGCGGCTTAAATAAAGTCATTCTTGAAGGGATAGACACTTGTGGCAAAACTACTTTGGCTAAACGATTAGTTGAAGCTGGATACACGTACAATCACCAAAAGTATCGCGAGACCTATCAGGATATCGATCAGTACTACACTGAGCTGTACACTCAAAGTAAACCTCTGACGGTTTACGATCGTTCATTTATTTCGGAGCTAGTTTACGGCCCCGTACTACGAGGCAAGTCTAGGATTTCTGAAACAGCTATAGAGAAAATTCTAAAGGTGCTACGGGATCAAGGTTTTAGCATCGTCTTCCTTGACGAAGAACCTGACACTCTACGCAGTAGATTACGTCAATCAACCTCGCAATTCCCTAGGCATTTAGAAGTGATGGAAAAAGTTGACCCGTTGCGGAAAAAGTACCAGGAGGTAGTCGCTCGCCTCTCATCACAATTGAATACGATAACTGTTAATCCATCCCAATATGCAAAAGATGAATTAGTTCATGAACTGTTCGCGCCTCAAACCTAAGGTTGCCGTCTTAGGGAACATATCAAAAGATACAATTAGATCTATTGACACTAGCTCTTATGTTGGAGGAGCAGGTGCAAACATTGCCCTTGCAATGTACCAAAACAACTGTGACGTTACGCTTTTTTGCAACAGGTCAAAAACAACCAAAAAGTTCCTGCAAACATATGGAGACTCTATTAATGTCACTGCTACCAGTTCCCCCAGTTGCGAAATCGAATTTAACCTCGAATACGAAGAAGATGGGACTCTAAGCTCCTTTGAATCACATTACAGTACTCCGGAGTATCGAGTTCAAAACTTAATTCCTGATGACTTCAACCACGTTCACATCTGCTGCTGTAAACCGCTGCGATTTTCGAAGGCCATAGAGCAAGTTTCTAAAAGCGGCACGAACTTTAGTCTGAACTTTTACTCTAGCAGTATAAGGCAAAGTGCCAGTGAAGTGAGAGAGCACCTCAAACAGGCCAGCTTCCTTTTTCTAAATAGGTCTGAGTTTATCGCACTAAAAGAGATTGTGGACCCCAGTATGCTTGCAAGGGCAATTGTAACAGACGGATCAAATCCAGTTTCCATGTACATATTTGGTGAGCTGATTCAGCAAGTAGAGATACGTCAAAGGAAAGCGGACAATCCAACCGGTGCTGGAGACGCTTTTCTCGGAGCTTTCTTATCGCACGTTCTTCAAGGAGCGGAACTCATTCATTCGCTTAAGAGTGCTTCTAGTTACGCCACGTCAAAACTTTCCTCTCGCGGTATTTTAGGGTTGCCAATATGACAAAGAGTTTTCGCGTAGGAGTTCTAACTTTATGGATGAACAGTGCACTAGAAGATGATCTAATTTCGCTGGTTCGAAACGACATCGGGTTGCACTTTCATCGCTTTATGCCAGCTAAGCTTCCCAAAGATGCAAACGATGAGCGCTACCTTCATGATTTAGCAAGAAACATACATTCTCAGTTTAAATACTTTTCTAAACTAGGCCTAGATCACATTGTAATCGGATGCACTTCTCTGGCCACTGTAATGGCGCAATTACCAAACACAGCAGAAGGCGTTGATATCACTTTTGCTTTTGACGCTATTCTCAATCAGTTGAAAAGTGCGAATTGCTCACAAATTGGGTTAGTTGCCCCTTACTCAACATCGACAATAGCTGAAGAAAAGCGGTTATTTAATATGGAAGGAGTAGTAGTTACTGACATTGCTAGATTAAACTACGAGAACGAGTTCAAAGACACTACAACTGAGGAAATTGTGTCAAAAGCGCTGTGCACGTACCGACAAGGCGGCGGAATAGTAATTAGCTGCACAGCTCTCAACACCGGCGATGCCATTAACATCCTAAAACTGGAACTTCCCGAAGCAAAGTTAATTACTTCTTCAAATCATGCAATTGCGGCATTCATTAACCAGCTTGACGATCCAATTGCTCTTCAACAAATGACGCAAGGGCAGCAGGGCGACAAATAAAAATGTCCTGGTTCACGACGTCTTGCAACGTGTAATAGCCGAGCATTCCCGACAAGCAGTAACGCATATCCCGCATAGGCTGCGGCGTTAGTACCGCTGCCGTACTATTTAGTTGATCAACATGCTTCACTAATGTAGCAGCACCCACAATTGCATTGCACAGCCTTAAAAGCTGCTCAACAGCGCTAGGATCACCTCTCAAATTATGAATTGAGCTTACTAGCTGAGTTGCCAAGGTGTTTACCGTGGAATTTTGGTGTGAGAAACACCGACGGAGTGCATACTTAGGGGAAGGATCCACGAGACCAAATTGAAGTAGTGCCATTTGGCAAGCACGCTGCACTAGCTCGCCACAAAGCAACTCCGCCTCTATTATCCTATCGCCTAGTATAAACCCAACAACATCTTGATAGACATTCACGTAAGTAATGGCCGAATATACATTTAGCGGTTCCCATAACATGCTCGAGGTAGACCGTAACAGCTTTGCCGTCTCCTCGTCAGAAATCAGTTCTTTACCCAATATGATCCTCACCAGAAAGCGCATGTCAAAATACCCTACCGGAGGTAATTCGCCACCGATCTTCGGCGTGTAATTAAGCAGCTTCTTCTCAGCTTCTAGTAGCCAAGCCTTAGAGCGGTACTCTATGTCGACGTCGCCGAGATTTGAAAATCTCGGCGGCTTCTGTTTGTTTCCTATCACGAAGAGATCTAAATCAGATGAAGGTGTCGCGTCACCAGTCAAAGTACTTCCTCCGGCTGCCACAAAAAACACGTCACTATCGTCATGCAATTTCCGGAATATCGAAGATAACTCCTTCATGTGATTGCTCCTTCGTCCAAATAGATTAGGCGCGCTCTGATGCCATAAATCCTGAGCGGTAAAACGAAGGCAGCTTACCAGTTCCGTCTAGAATAAGACGATCCAAGTTCCAAGATTCGCGAAGCGTCTCAAATTGTGGCTCCAAACCGAACTCCATTGCCACCTCTTGGGCCTTGTTCTCTTCGCCTTTCACCAAATTGCTTCTAACCAAAATATCGGTGGCGGAAAGGTCTCCTGCATCAATTGAGAGGGCTTTATTTGCGAACTCCGAGGCGGGTTCGACTTCTCCCAATCCGAAGGAAGCAATTGCTGCAAGAGAAGCATAGGAAATCATATTCTTAGCAACCAACGCTTTCATCTGCCCATCGGGATTTGTTTCGAGTGCAGCTTCCGACCAAATTTTCATTCCATTAAAATCATCAAGTCTAAAATAACACATTGCTAGACGGGCAGCGGCCTCGCCAGATTTCGATGATTTATAACTGTTCTTGAGGCTCTCTATCGCTTCCTCGTACTTCCTAAGCTCATAGGCCGCAATACCGATGTATAAATCGCGTTTCGATGGATCTTTTTCGGCAGCTGCCTTTTCCAGAAGGTCCGAACTTGTTACTGCTAACTTGGCGAAAATATCCGCCGTCTTTTTAAGCATTTCCACTTTCATTATACCTCTCCTATATCGATCAAACCACCGACGGAAAGTAAAACCGATCCAAAGAAAAATGCAATCATTAAATGTTACATACAACCCTTAATAGAAACCCACCCAAAAGGTGTGAAAGCCCGCCATTTACATTAGTTCCCAAAGAAATCGCTGTTTTGCTGAAAGTCTGATGCAGCCTCAAAGTTCATGAATCGACTGGCCCAACTTTTGCGCCAAGAAAAGAAGCTATTGAACCTTACTGTCTAAAGAAATGTAGTTGCTGCGACAAACTAGCTAAAGCCGCTCAGCTACTTTTGATAGTAAATAGAAGA
>JBFOLV010000084.1:0-2678 GCA_040830325.1 Kordiimonas sp.
AGTTTGAGGGTTTCTTGTTCCAGTGTTGTGATGCGCTCTGCCATTTGTGACTTTTCGTCAGCCATGACAGCTGCAACGTCAAGTGCCCCTCGAGTGCTGGCGACACTTTGGGTTAAGCCTGAAAGGGCTGTTTCGAGTCGCGTGCGAGCGTCTTCCAGATTGTTACCATTTGATGTATCTGGCATGGATAGGCTCCCCTAATCACTTGCATTAGAAAAAAGCGTCTTGTTGTCAGCAATTGCCGAATTTCCATTGAGGATAGGGTGTTTGCGGGAGGCGCGTCAATCATCCAGAGCGATCAGTAGATGAAAATCTTTTAAAAAGCACCTTATATAGCCCTCACAAGTGTTGACTAGCGTGGTCTTCCCAGCCATTTTGGCCCCAATTTTAAAGCAGCCATTTTTATGGGCCAAAGAATAAGTAGATTCAAATGAGCGATACTTCTCTGACTATGGACACTGATAACCAGCGCAATATGGCAAATGCTGTTAGGGCGCTTTCTATGGACGCTGTACAAAAAGCTAACTCAGGGCACCCTGGTATGCCTATGGGGATGGCTGATGTAGCAACTGTTTTATTTTCCAAGTTTATGAGCTTTGACCCTAAATGGGCTGCGTGGCCGAACCGGGACCGTTTTGTATTATCGGCAGGTCATGGTTCGATGCTTATATATTCGCTTCTTTATCTCACTGGTTATGAGAAACCTTCTCTTGAAGATTTGAAGAATTTCCGTCAGCTTCACAGCCCAACTGCCGGGCACCCAGAGTTTGGCGAATGCCCTGGTATTGAAACGACTACAGGGCCGCTAGGTCAAGGCCTAGCTACTTCAGTAGGAATGGCAATTGCTGAGCGCCTTTCCAATGCCGAGTACGGCGATGATCTAATCAATCACTATACATATGTGCTTGCTGGTGATGGTTGCCTTATGGAAGGTGTTAGCCAAGAGGCCATTTCACTTGCGGGTCACTTGAAGTTGTCGAAAATGATTGTGCTTTGGGACGATAACTCAATCTCAATCGACGGAGCGACTGATCTTTCCACAAGCGAAGATATGCAGGGCCGTTTTGAAGCAGCCGGTTGGCATGTGCAAACTGTTGACGGGCATGACCCGGAGGCTATTGAAGTAGCTATCGGTCTCGCGCAAGAATCTGATCAGCCATCAATGATCGCTTGCCGTACAACAATTGGTTTTGGCGCCCCAAATAAGCAGGGGACTGCTGCAACGCACGGGGCACCTCTTGGTGATGAAGAAATTGCTGCTGCACGTGAATTCTTAAATTGGCCTCACGCACCTTTTGATATCCCAGAAGATGTTTTGTCTGCTTGGCGCTCACTTGGTGACGCTGGTACCGCTGCATCGTCAGCGTGGAAAAACAAATTTGGTGCTCTCGATCAATTTGTAAAAGAAGATTTTGAGCGCCGCCAAAGCAAAGACATGCCGGCTGGATTTGAAGCTGCTATCAATGAATATAAAGCAAAGCTAGTTGCAGAGCCAGTGAAGGTTGCGACCCGTAAGGCAAGCCAAATGGCTCTTGAAGTTGTGAATGGTGTTGTGCCTGAGACAATTGGAGGCTCTGCTGACCTGACAGGATCAAACCTAACTAAGACAAGCCAGACTGAAGGCATTTCGGCTGACGACTTTACTGGTCGTTATATGTACTACGGTATTCGGGAATTTGAAATGTGTGCCGCTATGAACGGTATTGCTCTGTACGGCAATCACGTTCCATATGGTGGTACATTCTTCGTGTTTACTGATTATGCCCGTCCGGCAATTCGCCTTGCTGCACTTATGAAGCAACGCGCTATCTATGTGATGACACATGATAGTATTGGTCTTGGTGAAGATGGTCCTACGCACCAACCGATCGAGCATCTTGCAAGTGTGCGCGCGATGCCTAACCTATACACCTTCCGTCCTTGTGATGCTGTTGAAACCGCTGAATGTTGGGCTCTGGCATTGGAAGCAAAAGAAACACCAAGTATTCTTTCGCTGACCCGTCAAGGTCTTGCACAGCAACGTCTTGAACACACTGAAGAGAATCTTTGTGCAAAAGGTGGTTACATTATGCATGAAGCAAGTAGCGGCGCACCAAAAGTCGTACTTATCGGTACAGGTTCAGAAGTAGAGATCGCAGCGGCTGCTCGTGAAGTTCTGGAAGCAGAAGGCGTACCGACACGTGTCGTTTCAATGCCTTGTACTGAGCTATTTGACGAACAGGACGCTGACTACAAAGCAAGTGTTTTGCCTAGAGGAACTGTGAGGGCTTCAATTGAAGCTGGTTCCACATTTGGTTGGGAACGCTATACGGGCCTTAACGGCGTAAATATCGGTATCAATAGCTTTGGTGCCTCAGCGCCGGCTGATGAACTTTATAAACATTTTGGTGTCACTGCAGATGCGCTTGTTGCTGCAGTGAAAGAGAAGCTTTAACCCCTGATGACTTTGACGTAGGCAATATTAATATATTTAAGTTTGCCAATACTCTGACTGGAGGACGACCCCAATGACTGTACGTGTTTCCATTAATGGATTTGGCCGTATTGGCCGTAACGTTCTACGCGCGATTTATGAAAGCGGCCGCACTGATATTAAAGTGGTAGCGATCAACGATCTCGGTGACGTTGAAATGAACGCATATCTTTTGAAGCGCGATAGCGTTCATGGCCCATTTAGC
>JBFOLV010000085.1:0-3628 GCA_040830325.1 Kordiimonas sp.
GCTCGGTTATTGTCAGAGGACACAAGCTCACGGCCATTAAGTGTGGTCGTTGTGAAGTCCGGTGCCAATCCACGAATAGCAATCTTGCTAGCACGACCGTCTAGGCGCTGTGCCGCAAGGCCAGGCAAACGAGCTAAAGACTCTCCAATAGAAGCATCTGGCAACTTGCCAATATCCTCAGCCGAGATCGCTTCAACTATAGACGAGCTCGAACGCTTGCGTTCAATTGAACTCATGATCGAAGCACGGATACCTGTAACAACAATCTCTTCTAACTGACCATCGTCAGCTTCTGTGTCCTGAGCTATTGCCGGTGATGCGGCAAATGCCATCGCCGAAACCGACGCAAAAGACATTAAATAGTTCTTCATATTTGAGGTACGCATTTAGTCTCCCCTCCCTATTAACCCTGAAAACCATATTGCTTTGGCACAAGTCGCTATTACTTCCGCCCAAATCACTCTTGCTGGCTTTCAACCTTCCCTGTGTGCAAACTCCTTCTTTTTTTTGCAAAGGTCAATATATATTTTCATATATTTGCGTAATTTTGCAACAAACTTACTCGACCAACGATGTAATCTATCGTCACATATTTTGTGGTTTAGTTATACTTTTCAATAACTAAATACGCATTACTACCCAAAGGCATTGCCCTTCGCTGCCACATCTCTACTATAGCGAAGATTATTTTTTGCATTTTTTGCAAAAAATTGATAATAGTACTCGAAAGGTGCAGCCCACCCATGAGGCGCTGCTCAAAAACCAAGGCAAACAGGGGAAGGCGTTGCAACAAAAACCACAGCTAAGCTTTTGGCAAATATGGAATATGTGCTTCGGTTTCATGGGCATCCAGTTTGGATTCGCCCTTCAAAATTCGAATATCAGCCGTATTTTCCAAACACTTGGTGCCAACATCGACGAAATCCCGATTCTTTTCATTGCGGCGCCCATCACCGGCCTTCTCGTGCAGCCTATCATTGGCTATATGAGCGATCGCACCTGGAACAAACTAGGTCGTCGGCGTCCCTATTTCTTGTACGGAGCTCTGCTCGCAACCGCATCCCTCTTTATAATGCCACACTCACCGTACCTATGGATGGCTGCGGGTATGCTGTGGATCATGGATGCATCGATCAATGTTTCCATGGAGCCGTTCCGCGCCCTTGTTGGTGACATGCTTCCCGAAAAGCAACGGACCACGGGCTTTGCAATGCAAAGTTTTTTTATCGGCGTAGGTTCTGTGGTTGCGAGCGCCATGCCCTGGGTACTTACCAACTGGATGGCCGTTAGCAATGACGCGCCAGAGGGGATAATCCCTGATTCGGTGCGCTACTCATTCTATTTTGGCGGCGCTGCACTCTTCTCATGTGTGCTCTGGACAATATTCCGTACCAAAGAGTATTCACCGGAACAGTTAGCAGCCTTTGAAAAGGCCGAATCTGCTTTATCTGCAGCACAATTACCAGAAAGCCACGCGAATAAGCGCACTGCCAGCCAATACCAACAAGGTGGCACCCTGTGGTTGCTGACCGGCCTTGCTGCAAGCTATGCGGTCATGCAACTGGCACTGGACAAAGAGCTTTACATTCTTTCAGGCGGCGCTGCCGTGTTTGGGCTGCTGCAGCTTGTTTCCGGTCAGTTGAAAAAAGCAGCGCGGACCTCAAACGGCTTCTTCCGTATTATTGATGACATATTCCATATGCCGCATGCGATGAAGCAACTGGCGCTTGTTCAGTTTTTCTCTTGGTTCGCCATGTTTGCACTCTGGATTTATACAATCCCGGCTGTAACCAGTTTTCATTTTGGTGCTGCTGGCCCGCAAGATGTGGGTTACGGTGAAGGCGCAAACTGGGCAGGTATATTGTTTGCCATCTTCAATCTGGTTGCCATGATGACAGCGATTGGTATTCCAAAGCTGGCGGCCATTTTCGGCAGAAAAAAAGCGCACCTGATCAGCCTGTCGCTAGGCGGCATTGGCCTAGCATCCTTCCCGTTGATCTCAGCCCCGGAATTACTTGTTGTGCCGATGATTGGCGTTGGTGTGGCATGGACCTCAATTTTGTCACTGCCTTATGCCCTGCTGTCTTCAGCCGTGCCTGCAGCAAAGATGGGCACCTACATGGGTATCTTCAATTTTTTCATTGTGATCCCGCAGATCATAGCGGCCAGCATTCTTGGCCTGCTTGTACGTGACCTTTTCGGTGGCGAAGCCATCTATGCGCTTGTGCTCGCCGGTGGTTCTTTCATTATTTCCGGGGTTCTAACGCTGCTTGTTAAAACAGGGGAAACCTCATGATGTTTCTGAAGCCAAACCTCTTTAAATCCGCGCTTATCAGCGCAGTCCTGATGGGATCAACTGCACTTAGCAGTGCAACTGTTGTAGACGATGAGTTATCCGATATCCGCCCTGAGAATATGCGGCCTTATTTGGAACGCCCAATCACCGACGACATCATGTATTTTGTGATGCCAGACCGCTTTTATAACGGCGACCCTTCTAATGACAAAGGCGGCATCGATGGTGACGCCATCGACCACGGCTTTGATCCTACGCACAAAGGCTTTTATCACGGCGGCGATATTAAAGGCGTAACTGCAAAACTAGATTATCTGGCCGATATGGGCATTAGCGCCATCTGGATGACGCCGATTTTCAAGAACAAGCCGACAAAAGGCAACACCGTGAATATCACATCTGGATACCACGGTTACTGGATCACAGATTTCACCCAAGTCGATCCGCATTTGGGGACAAATGATGATCTCAAAGAGTTGGTGCGCGAAGCCCACTCCCGCAATATCAAAGTCATCTTTGATATCATAACCAACCACACTGCGGACGTAATCAAGTATGAGGAATGCTTCCCCCGTGGTAGCGATCCAAGGAATGTACCGCTATGTGATTATCGTTCCAAAGAAGAGTACCCCTACACGACAATTGGCAAAACAGGGGGGCCACCGATCAACCCAGGCTTTGAAGGCGACGAAGTAGCGGGTCAAACTGCTGAGAACTTTGCAAAACTGACCAACAACAATTTTGCCTACACACCTTACGTCCCTGCTGGCGAAGAAGACGTGAAAATTCCAGCCTGGCTTAATAACAAGGCCTATTACCTCAATCGCGGCGACAGCGAATGGGAGGGCGAAAGCTCTCTGTACGGTGATTTCGCTGGCCTCGATGATCTGTTCACCGAACATCCGGATGTGGTGAAAGGTCTCACCGATATATATAAATTTTGGATCAGCGAGTTTAAGATCGACGGCTTCCGCATCGACACGGTGCGCCATGTGAATGACAGCTTTTGGCAATCTTTTGGCCCTGCCATTCAGGCGCACGCCAAAAGCGAAGGCATTCAAGAGTTTTATACCTTTGGCGAGGTATTTCACCCAGACCCCAAGTATCTAAGCCACTTTACTACAGTCGCAAAACTCCCTGCGGTGTTGGACTTTGGCTTCCAGTCGGTGGCTACGAAGGTTATCAACGAGAACGCCGCACCGACAGAACTCGCAGAGCTTTATGCGCAAGATAACCTATACAAAGGCGAATTTGGTGATGCGTCTATCCTACCAAACTTCTTGGGCAACCACGACATGGGCCGCTTTGGGCATTTCATTGATAAATCAGAAA
>JBFOLV010000086.1:0-6201 GCA_040830325.1 Kordiimonas sp.
GATAATTCTGGCGCTAGCTAATTCAAGTTTTCCCTTGATAGCAAGTACTGGCGGTGCATCCGCTATTGCAACTAAACGCTCCGGGTAAGTAGCATCTCCAAGGAAAAGAAAATCGCCGTCCATTTGGTGAAGAGCGTCAAACTCTGAAATTGCCTTCTCATAGCTATAAACTGCCAGCTCGGGTTGATTGGTTTCTAAGAAGTCTATTGCGCTAACGGCAGAGCCATGTGTTTGAAGTAAGCGCTGAAATGTTGCAGGGCCTATTTTATTTGTGCGGATAAGCCTTACCCGCGCAATTTTCTCAGCATTCGTAATTTTTGATGATTGAAAATCCCCCATAGCCATAGATTGGCTTGGTCTGTGGAAAGTGTCAATCTTGAGGTTGTGAAAATACTACTTTTGAGAACTTTTGTTGCCAATGCGAGGTTCGGTGCCTGTCATGATGCGTGCAATGTTTTCACGGTGTCTGATAAAAATGACAAGCGTCATAAATGCTACGGAAGCCCAATATGTAGGTTCAGCAAAGAAGTATGAGCTGATGGCTGGTGCAGCGAGTGCAGCGCACAGGGCAGAGAGAGAAGAAATACGGAAAAGTGCAGCAGTAAGAAGCCAAACACCTATAGATGCTCCACCCATTAGTGGGGATATAGCGAGTAACGTACCAAAAAATGTGGCAACACCTTTGCCGCCATTGAATTTTAAATAGATTGGGAAACAGTGGCCGATGAAGGCTGAGGCGCCGGCATAAACGGCAAGTTCCATTCCCATGAAATAACGAGTTACAAGTACGGCAATGGCGCCTTTGCCGGCATCAAGGATAAGCGTTGCTGCTGCAAGGTCTTTACGTCCTGTGCGCAGCACATTGGTCGCACCAATGTTACCTGAGCCGATTTCGCGTATATCACCGAGGCCCGCAAGCTTTGTAAATACAAGGCCAAAGGGCACCGAGCCAAGCAAATAGCTTAACCCTAATACCAAAATCAGATCAGTTGACATTTTTCTTATGTTTCCCGGTTGAAAAGTGTTTTTCCGCCCACAATAGTACGCCAAACTTGCCCTTGAACTGGCAGAGTGTCAAATGGTGTATTTTTAGCACTTGAAGAAAGCTTGTCAGCATCAATAACCCATGGTTTTTCAGGATCAAATATTGCTAAATCCGCATATCTGCCAACTTCTAACCGACCAGTATCTAAGTTAAGCAACTCTGCTGGAGTCTCAGTTAAGCTGCGTAGCAATGTCATAAGATCAACTTTGCCAGAGTGGACTGTTGACATGGCAAGCGCCAGCATTGTTTCCAATCCAACAACACCGGGCGTAGCTTGACCAAACGGTAGCCTTTTAACGTCAGCGCTTTGCGGATCATGATCGCTTACCAGCGTGTCAATGGTGCCATCAGCAAGCCCATCAATTAATGCTAAACGGTCTTCCTCTGCTCGAAGGGGTGGGCTAACTTTTGCAAAGGTTCGGTATCCCTCAACGGCATTTTCGTTGAGGTGCAAATAATGGGGTGCTGTGGAGCAAGTTACTTTTGCGCCACGCTTTTTTGCTGCTCTAATTGCCTCAACACCATCCCTTGATGACAACATGGAGAAATGTATACGGGCGTTTGTGAGTTCGGCAAGTCGAACATCTCGGTCAATTTGCATAGCTTCGGCTGCTGCAGGGATCGCGGCAAGGCCCAAACGCGACGCAATTTCACCCTCGTGAGCGATTCCGTCGCCTGCAAGGCTTTTATCCTGAGGGAATTGGACGATAAGGGCATTAAAATACCCGGCGTATTCCATCAGGCGTCGCATGATTTGGCTATCTGAGACAGGCTTGCGGCAATCAGTAAATGCAACTGCGCCAGATTGCTGCATCTGACCTATTTCTGCAAGCTGCTCGCCCTTGAGCCCCTGAGTGGCTGCTCCCATAGGGTAAACGCTAAAGGCGGTACTGTCTTTAGACCGACCACGTATACGTTCAACAACAGGATCACTATCAATGATGGTCGTTTGATCAGGCTGTAAGATAACAGTAGTAACACCGCCGGCGAGTGCTGCATCTACATCAACCGCATGCACGCGCATATCGATGAGGCCGGGGCATAATATGCGTTTCTTACAGTCAATAACTTCAGCGCCGTCCGGTACCGTAATGTCTGGGCCAACAGCTGTGATGTGTTCGTTTTCAGCAATGAGCGTCCCGAGCGTGTCCATGTTGGATGCTGGATCCATTAGGCGGGCATTTATAAAAGCGGTTGTCATGCTTTTTTCTCCTGCCTTAAGTGGCTGGTTAGAACATCAAGGCAGGCCATGCGAACGGCTACGCCCATTTCTACTTGTTCTCTGATGGCTGATTTATCCAAGTCATCAGCAATGTCAGACGCTATTTCCACGCCTCGGTTCATTGGGCCGGGGTGCATGACTAGAACATCATCTTTTGCATACTTTAGTTTCTCGGAGGTTAGCCCCCAAAAACGGTAATATTCTCTGAGAGAAGGTAAAAAGGCACCTTGCATACGCTCTTGTTGAAGGCGGAGCATCATAACCACATCTGCGCCCTCAAGGCCTTCGTCCATGCGGTGATAGACCTCTACGCCCAACCGTTCAATATCAGTGGGAAGCAAAGTTGGTGGTGCTACAAGGCGAACACGGGCTCCCATCGCACTAAGCAGATATATATTAGACCGCGCAACGCGGCTGTGAGCAATGTCGCCGGAAATAACGATTGTTTGCCCATGAATTTGTCCCTTACGGCGACGGATGGTTAGCGCATCAAGTAAGGCTTGGGTCGGGTGCTCGGAGCGGCCATCTCCGGCATTCAATACCGCACAGTCCATCTTTTCAGATAGCAACTGAACAGCGCCACTGTCTGCATGCCTGACAACGAGGGCATCGGGGTGCATCGCGTTTAGTGTATCGGCTGTATCCAGAAGGGTTTCGCCCTTTTTGATTGAGGATGATCCTGTAGACATGGATATCGTATCCATACCGAGGCGTTTGCCTGCGATTTCAAAGCTCATTAACGTGCGTGTCGAGTTTTCGAAGAACAAGTTAATCTGGGTTAGGCCAGCGCATATCGGTGAAGTCTTGTGAGACTGTCTGTTTTGGTCCACATATTTTTCTGCTGTATCAAGCAGATGTTTTATGGACGTTGGGTCCATATTCCATATGCCGAGTAAATGTTTATGTGGAAAAAGCGAGCCCGAGGGCGGAGAAACATCCGCGCGCGGGTAGGGTGCCGTATCGGTATAATGCGTGCTCATTAAAGTGGCCTTATAAGTGCAAATTTTATTGCCTGCAAGTTCTAATGATTTTGGTTTCCAAGGCGATTGGAAACTTGTCAAATCTATAGCGCGTGTAGGGCGCCCTGAAGAATGTAGGCAGCGGCAAGTTTATCTACAACTTGTTTGCGCTTGGCGCGGCTGCTGTCTGCTTCGATCAATGTTCTCTCAACGGCTGCAGTTGATAATCGTTCATCCCATAAGGTTTGAGGAACGTCTATCCGCTCTGCTAGATTTTTTGCAAATGCCATAACTGATTGGCAGCGGGGGCCCTCACTACCATCCATGTTAACTGGCCATCCAATTACAAATCCGCCGACATTTTCCTTTTCAACAATTTCGATGATGCGTGCCACGTCGTTTTTGAACTTGGTCCGCTTCAGAGTCTCCATTGGTGTGGCAACGATCAACATTGTATCTGAGAGAGCCAAGCCAATCGTTTTAGTGCCTGGGTCCATACCTAAGAGGCGTTGGCCTGTTTTTAATCCCGATTTTAGCTCTGATATAGATACAATGTTAGTCACAGATTTACTTTCAGTTTTGCTTAGTAACCCAACTTTGAGCTCTCAGTACGGCATTTTCTCGCAAATTCATATAGAACATTGGGATGTCATATGGATGATAGTTTTCTCCAGCCATTTTATATTGCTGCCAAGCGTCATCCGGTAGGTCTGTTATGTA
This sequence comes from Kordiimonas sp., assembly GCA_040830325.1. GTDB lineage: Bacteria > Pseudomonadota > Alphaproteobacteria > Sphingomonadales > Kordiimonadaceae > Kordiimonas. Next base: position 3,947 of record JBFOLV010000086.1, read on the forward strand.
TAGAACACCATCTGTTCCACATTGAGTTCCTGTGAACTTCGCGATCGGTTTTCCAAGAGGTGCTGTTGCATCATCTGCTCTAACAATTGCGCCAAGATGTGCTGACCGGGTGTCATTACTACCAATAAGCCAGTCGAGTGGATTGGTGCATAGCATCTGAGTGTCTTTGCGAGGCGTGCCGCCTAAACCCATTGTTGTTTCCATATAGGTTTTTAGGTTTTCAGGGTTACCACCAAGGCCAAAGGTCTGCCAAGAAACAACGCAGCCGGTATCTTGCTTGTTTTTGCATGCATCAATATCTGATAGGGCCCCAAGGTCTGCTTCGATGCTGACTGGCCAACCAATAAGGTAGGCCGCTATCATTCTATCTTTCAGGCCGGTGCCACTAATGCGGTGCTGTAGCAAATAAAGCAGATGAAGGGACCCTTGACTATGGCCTGCTAAAATGAATGGGCGACCTTTGTTACGGTTTGTAATGAAATCGTCGAATGATGCCAAAACGTCAGTGTAAGCAAGGCCTAGTGCCTTCACTCCTTCACCGGTTTCATCAAAAAAGGCCCCTACAGTTGCTTGACGGTAGCGGGGTGCATAAATACGGCCTGCTGTGTTGAAGGCGCTAGCTTGAGCTTTAATGGCTCGGAGGTCAACGGAAGCATTTGCTATTGGCGCGTCATGCGGGGCGTTCCAGTGGGCTTTTTTTAGATAGGTCGTTGGGTGAACAAAGAAGACATCAACTTCAGGCACAACGGCAATGTCCATGATGCCAGCAGGGCGAGCCATTGCTGCTGAATTGTCATTTGGGAGAGCTGCCCATGAGGTATCCTCCGAATAGTCCCTTACCGTATCTCGAGTATCTTCTTCAAAAGTATGGCTTGGTGTAAAAGCAAGTCGGAGAGCGCGGTTAGTGTCAGAACCCAGCCAAATACCACCAACAATAACAATAACAATAACAACTGTTACCAAAAGTAGAAAAATTGCTGCAGGTTTCATTTTTTGCTTAGCCATGTTTCCCCCAATTTATTCTTCAAGGCCATAATGCCATTATATGATCATCTACTATGCGGCCGTCATCATATTTTACTACACTGCGTCGTGTACCTTCTAATTGAAAGTTGGCAGCTTTATATAGTGAGATGGCGCTATGATTGTCGCTATGTACATGTAACTCGATCCTTTCCAAAGTAGGGTGTTTTTTTACCCAATCAATAAAGTGACTAAGTAAAGCCTTCCCCACTCCTCTGCAGCGCCAATCTTCGTTGACGGAAATGGCAAAGCTTGTGGAGTGAGTGACGCGTTTTCTTCGGTCTGTCCAGTTTTCCAACATGCCAATAATTTGGTCATCAACAACAGCAAGTATGCATGTTTCGACTGGTGAAATAAGTTTCTTCGAAATCCAATGACGCTGGCGCCATACACCCATCCGAAACTCGGAAGGGCGGGTTATAAGGTGTTTGGCGGTTTCATAGCTTGTTTTTTGGTACTTATTTAAAGCTTTTCCATCAGAGGGTTGGGCTTCTCTTATGAGAAAACCAATTGGTTCTGCACCACTATTTTGGGAGCTGCTTTTCATGAAGGCCTAGTACACAGTTTGTTTGTTCATATGCTGCAAGATGGCACGATGTTGCATTTATGCAAGTAGTTATAGTAGCAATAATAAGGGGGATCGCAGAGTTGTGAGGGAGATAAGCGATTTCATCGTTTGATAAAGCCGTCGATCAAATCGGTGCAAAACAAGGGTATGGTGTTGGACAGTATCAATTGGTCCGCGCCGGAAATGGCGCTGACTTTGGGCCTGATTTCGAGGAAGTTGTTGCTTACTTTGCAAAAAAGCGTGGCAAAAACCTCTACAATAGAAAGTCTGATGTTTCTCCCGTAGACCTAAAACCTTATTTACCTTGGATTTCCTTGTTTGAGACGATTCATGACGATAAAGGACACATTATTGATGCTGTTGTTACGTTGCAAGGCTCTGACGCCTGCGGCGCATACAGCGATTGTACTGGGCAAAAGATTACCGAGGTACATCCACCTTTAATTCGTGACCGCGTTTTGTCTTCAATGCAAAGGGCATCATTGGTTAAGGGGGCAGTAATTGGTTTTAGTGAAGAGCGTGGGATGACGCCTCCACATGTCAAAGTGAATATAATTTATATACCTTTGTCGAAAGATGGCTCTGATATCACGCACTTCTTTGGGTACATGCGTTTAGATAAGCTGGATTTTGTCCCGCAAGATGATATGCAAAACGTAATCTA
>JBFOLV010000087.1:0-3728 GCA_040830325.1 Kordiimonas sp.
CCCCAACAATATACTACACTGTTAACTCACAGCAAAAAATCAGAAGCGCTCAAATCGCCAAGGTCCGTATCGAGAAGAACAGTTTTGTTTATTGGTGAGATGACAATCTCAACATTTTCCCCAGCTTGTTGCAAGTGATTCTCAAACAGATCTTCAACAGACCCTACAACATCAACACTTCTCAAGTCAATTTTGTCATCACCAAACCTGTCGAAGTCGATGATCGTGTCAATACCCGATGAAAAAATAAATATGTCATTACCCTTTTTACCCTTTAACGCATCGCTCCCCTCGTTTCCATACAGAACGTCGTCACCAGCACCTCCATACAGGAAATCATCACCAATGCCGCCATTCAAACTATCTGAATCCTTACCTCCTCTTATTTCGTCAGAACCCGCTCCACCTCTTATTTCGTCGTTTCCTTCTCCCCCCAAGATAATATCGTTGGCACTCCTACCTATGACTAAGTCATCACCGCCTTTTCCAAAAATGGAGTCCTTAAGCTTTCCTCCTATCAACTTATCGCTTTGCGACGTCCCCAAAAAAATATTGGTAAGATCATCACTCTCTCCCTTTCCAGTGTCATTAGGAGTGTCAGAGGAAAGGTCGGATGTGAAAATAACCCCCGTCATCACATCCTCGAGAAGTTCGATCACCGGCATTTCATCAACGCCATCTAAGAATGACTTCAATAATTCAATATAGTGCCCCGGGCGGTCATATCTTATCCAATCAAAATCATATTCGTTTGGCACAATGTCCAAGTCAAGTTTCAAAAGTTCTTCATAGAACTTCTGGTTCGTAATATCGAACTTGTTGAATGACCAATTTGCTTGACCTAATTCATTTACGTGACGAGCCTGAAAGTAGTAGAATGTATCCGCTCTTAAACCGTGAACTTCCTCTCCTGACTTGTAATCAATCACTTCCGTCCAATTCTCTCCGTCAGAGCTGAATCTGATATCGGTACGCACTATCGGTGAACCATTATCAGAATAATACTCTGGCAAAATCAGACTCACTGAGTTGTTTTCATAAACTATCGACAAATTGGTTATTATCTCGGGGCGACCCTTCCACTTGCCGTCCAGCCGATAACTATCCGCGAAGTTTTCATAAAACCATTTCCAGGTTTTTGTTGGGCTATGAGCGCCCAGGAAGGGAGCGTCATCATGCTGGTAGAAGTAATAGGAGCGATCTCCATAGTCAAAGAAGGCCTCGTTACCCCAAACTTCCCGGCCCTCGCCGTCTCCGATCATTTCTACAAACAAAGACAAAGCAGCTACGTGGTCGCTATTTATTCCTCTATAACCATCGGAAGAAATGTCAGGAGTTCCGGATGAATACTGGTGTGGAACCCACTCCGGTAATCCAATCTGATCTTCATTGTAGTTCTGACCAAATTGACTTTTTTTGGTTGATCCACTGTTAAAAGCCGTGAGTCCCGCGATATTCTCATCTCCATACACATACTGCTGCGCATTATCAAAAATGCTGCGACCCTCGACATTGGCCTTTATGTTTTCATCGTAAAGAGCCATACCAGCTATTAACATGAGTGGTTTAACATCCGTAGTTTTCGTTCCTTCAGGCCACCTTTCACCAGACTCATATGTACCGTTATAATCCAAACCCATTTGTACGAATGCTGATAGCAACTTAAGCTTGTCCGCTGGAGAGGCATCCGAATGCAACGTAAGGAAGGCATTTACCATATCGTCTAATCGATAGTCGCCATATTCATTAAAATCGTTGTTCGCATATAGACCACGAGACCATGAACCGGTAGTGTGCCAAGACTGTATAGTGGAATCAGTATAGTGGAAGAAGTCTTTCGGATTTGAAAGTTCGTCGATCATCGGCAGATCTTTGAACGCTGCCAAACTTAAGTCTGTCAACGAATACTTCGATTCTTTGCTTTTTGAACTCACTGATGGCCGAAATGCGTTTTCCGCAGGTATTGAACTTACAATGGTAAGAATGGAGTAATCAGAGATAGAAGTACGGTTTGTTACGTTTTCCGATGTATTACTTACCGCTTTGACAAGAGATAACCCGTCGGGAAAGTCATTTTCGGAAATTACTAAAGATACTTCTGTTTGCGCTGGATCGACGTTTAGTTCGCTGTTATAGTCAACAACATATACGTTGCTGTCAAAGCCTTGATCCCACTGACTATCCCCCGGCTGTATAGAAGCGCCATTTATTACCCTTCCATTGTCACCTATCGACGAGTTTGGGGTGATTTTGTCAATAACGATGTCATTTCCGTTTTGTACGACAAATATGTCATCGTTCCAATATCTTCCAACTTCAACTGGCGATTCAAAGATATACGTTACCCCAGCGTCTTCGTCGGTAACCGATTGGGTCCATTCGGTCTGCGCTTTTACTTCACCCACACTTCTGCTCCATCCGACTTGACTACCGTGTTTACTTTGAGCACAAATACTCACTTTGTAGATTTGCTCTTGCTCTCACAGTAGTCTTAACTTTTCTTTCACTGTGTTCGTTTGCTCTGCTTTTTGCTCATTCAACCGGCGGGTTAATCACTAGTCCCTGATTTTTCGTATGAGATCATTGAATTTACCTCGAAAAAAGACGAAGGGCTGTGTCGTAATGTTCTTTTCCATACGCACCCCACGAGAATTGCTGCTTGAGGTTTTTGAGTAGCCGTCTGAGCGCCGTGTCTTCCAAGAACACTTCGTCACAAATCGCATTGCAAAACGCGGTTCTTGCTATACGCGGTGTCCACTTGATTTGTTGCTTGTGTGGCATTCAGACTTTTGCGTTGGTCCGACTAGTGCTTTACATTTTATCAACATGGACTACCCCACTTTTTTTGGATTGATCTAACGCATCGCATGACAAGATGCGTTTATACTGTTGATCACACGGTCGCCTCAGATAGTTGCAAAACTTTGGTCGTACTTGGGCAATTTTTTGTCATGAAGCTCTCACGTGCCGTCGATCACGGATAAATGTGGAAAACTTCCCATGTCTCAGCATGCTCAGCTGTGGTGATGTCTTTATCTTATTGATAAGTAATGGATTTTCTCACAAAGCAACTTGTCTACGCGATCGGAAGATCACTAACGCCGCATCGGCGTCTTTCTGCCGATTGCTTTACAAGCTCTCGAATCCCTTCAGGTGATCAAGTTGTTTGATCAATTTGCCCAAGATCTTTTTAACAATTGAGCTCTCGATTGCTCGCAAATCAGTTTTTTTATTGTTGTGTCTTATTTTCGCTATCAGCTTTGCACTGCCTCTGATCCTTTATGTTTTGTTTCTTAATTTTCTGGAATACCGAATGAACTGATTTGGGATTTGAACACCTTACCTTTCCATTTCAACGAGGGGCACCGCTAATATTTTGAGTTTACGCGCTATGTTTTTGCTTTGCGTGGTGTTTCTTCGATTCTGTGATATGTTGGGTTGGTATGTGCAGGGCAACGTAGGGACTGCGCGGCGTTTACAGTTCATTATGTCGGTGAGCTCTTCAATTGTTGACGTCACTTCTCTATAACGACTTATCGAATGTTGGCATACGCCAATATCTCCTTTTACTTTACAGCCTTGCCCTTTTTGCCTATTTCTTCTTGTTCTTTCTTTTACTTGTTTTCCCCTTTTTCCGCAATTTTGTATGTCTATTATTCGCTTAGTTTGCCAAGTAAGCCTTAGTGTTTTAGTGTTTGGCGTCGCTTGGAAACATTACTTTGTCTTGC
>JBFOLV010000088.1:0-2378 GCA_040830325.1 Kordiimonas sp.
CAGTAGCCATTGCGCAGGGTAACCTTGTAATTTCGGTATCAGAAACACCACAAGTTTCACAGCCCGGCGCCTTCGCTCAAGGCGGACAAACAGAAGTAGTTCCGCGCTCTAACATTGGTGTTGAAGAATCTGGTACTGATCGCCTGGCTATTCTACCGCCTACGGTGACCCTCAAAGCACTTGTTGATGGCTTAAACGCCCTCGAAATTAGCCCACGTGACATGATTGCAATCCTCCAGGCCCTTAAGGCTGCTGGCGCAATGCAAGCCGAATTGCAGGTAATGTAACCATGCAGACGCAAGTTATAAATACCGCACAAGCGCAGATCTTTGAAGCTCAAGCAAAAGCAGCAAAGAATGGTGTTCACACCGCTCAAAATGGCGCAAAAGGCGATAATCCGGCAATGCGGAAAGCAGCTGAAGACTTTGAAGCTGTATTTCTGTCCCAAATGATCAAACCAATGTTTGACACTCTACCCACCGACACAATGTTTGGCGGGGGACAGGCTGAGAGCATTTATAGAGGCTTAATGGTTGAAGAGTTTGGCAAATCAGTAGCCAAAAATGGCGGCATCGGAATCGCAGATAGTGTTTACCGTGAACTCCTAAAGCTTCAGGAGCAATAAGATGCCACTAGATGGAATGCCTGCGCCTGAAACAAAACCCGTTCCGCCCATCCTCACAGGGCCAGGAGCCAAGCTCGCGAAACTAACAATTGAACTATGCGATCTAATCCAACGGGAAACCAAACTACTAAAGGACCGCCTACCACGCGAGGCGCAAAAACTTCACGGCACAAAAAACCGTTTAATGGCTGAGTATAAAGATACTCTCAATCATCTCCAGGTTAACGAGAAACTCCTTGGCCCCAAAAATTCGCCAGTACGAAAATACATCCGCGAGTTAACAGATACACTGCGTGAGGCTATTAGAGACCACGCAAGGATCATCTTGAGGTTAAAGTCTGTCGCTGAAGGTATCGTAAAAAGTATTGGCGAGGAAGTTATCAAAACTAACCGCCCTGTCCTCTCATACGGCCAGAATGCGGCTTTCAGGCAACCAGCTTCGGCGCGCCCAACATCACTGCAGTTAAATCAGGTGATCTAGCATGGTGACGCCGCCAGCACTTCGCGCGGCAACTGAAGCCTTGCTACAACTGCAAACTGGTAAAAGCAATACCTCCGCTAACAGTAGCCAACACGCAAAATTTTCCTCCGAACTAGCAAAACAGCTAGGCCAACAAACAACACATGTTCAAAATCATACACTCATCGCAAACAGTATAAATCGACCTATTGTTTTTCTCCCTATTGCGACTGAGTTAAGTACACAAAACCCTCAAAGTGCTGCAACTCATAGGCGCACTAAGAAAAACAAGGCATCACAAGCAACATCTGCTTATAACTCTTCAATTCTCCCTAAACGATAAAACCAATCATAACTTTCATATTAAGTAAGCCCATTCTTCAAGCCGACCGGCACAAGTTGCTGTCATTTTGCAAATAATTCCCAGCTCTTAGCTAAGCAAAAAAATTCCTCTTAAACCAAATTTTCGAAGATATTATATTTTTATCATTATAAATCAATCACTTAATTCAACTTAAAAACTGGCACACCAATTGCTTAATTGAAGGAAAGGCACACATAGGCCTAATGGAAACGTCTTAAGAAGGAGAGGTTAAATGACCTTCTCAATTAATGTAAATGCCAGCGCGCTGAATGCCCTGCGTAATTTGAATGCAACAGGAAAAGACCTAGAGAGCACACAGACCAAAATTAATACTGGTCTTAAAATCTCTTCCGCAAAAGATAATGCAGCAGTCTTTTCAATCGCGCAAAAGTTGAGAGGTGACCTCCGCGGCCTAAATGCCGTATCACAGTCCCTTGACCGTGGTATATCTACAGTCGATGTGGCACTTGCTGCGGCGACAGCTATTTCAGACCTCTTGCTTGAGATGAAAGAAAAAGCAGTTGCAGCCGCTGACCTAGGACTAGACACAACCAGCCGGACGGCCCTATCACAAGACTTTGCAGCACTACGCGACCAAATTACGTCTATCGTAAACAATGCAGAATTCAACGGCACCAATTTGATTGATGGTGGGACTGACAAAATTGTGGCTATAACGAACGCAGATGCCACGCAGACGCTTTCTGTTGCCCACCAGACACTCACTCTTAGCAGTACAAACATTCCAATTACATCCACGCAGCTTATTTCCACTCAAGGGGCAGCTTCAATTGCAGTGAGTGATATTGGAACTGCAATCAACAACCTAAACTCTGTGCTTACCAAGCTTGGTGCTGGATCAACGTCATTAGAACAAAACAGAGATTTCTCCGGCAAGCTTGCTGACGTGATTGAAGTAGGTATTGGTA
>JBFOLV010000089.1:0-5265 GCA_040830325.1 Kordiimonas sp.
CGTGCTTTGAAAAATGCCCATGCTTCTTTCACCGGGATTGGCTCCGCTGACGCGTTGCTATCTTTGCGGGAGGGTTCCTTTAACGCGATGACAAAAACAGTGAGCAAGATACCGGGAATACCTACGAGCAGCAGGGACTTCTGCCAGTCTGTGACAGCGCCAAAGCCGGGGATGACCACAGCCGGTAACTCAGCAGCTAGCTCAATCACAGTGCCGCCAATGTAAAACGCAAGGGCAGACCCAATGGGAATACCCATTGCGTAAATAGAAAGCGCGGTGGCGAGCTTCTTTTTTGGGAAACTGTCTGCAAGCAGGGAATTTGCCGCAGGCCCCAATGTTGCTTCACCAACACCGACGCCTATGCGCATCAGGAAAAGCGTGGTGAAATTGCGTGCAAGCGCCGAGAGGGCTGTCATCAAACTCCAAAGGAATAAGCCAACGGCAATGAGCCATTTTCGGCTTTTGCTATCTGCGATGCGGGCGCAGTAAAGGCCAAAGGTAGCGTAAAAAAGTGCGAAGGCTGGCCCTGTGAGAAGGCCAAAATAGGTATCTGAAATACCAAAGTCCGCTTTGATAGCAGGGCCAAGGAGGCCTAAAATTTGTCGGTCGATGAAGGAAAACGTATAGATTATCAGTAATAGAACCACCATATACCAGGCGTATGCCGGTTTTGGGTATTGGTTGTTATTGTCTGACATATGCGCTCCCCCGCTGGCAGATCCATCATCAAGGTCTTTTCATCTTTAACTATAGGGCCAAATTCGTTAGAGAACAGGGCAAGATGTTATTATGACCTTCATCACCCCAATGGTTGGTTCGGTAGATGGGGCTTGTTAATTTGGAATATACCATGTCGCTAGAAAATACAACGATCGTTGAAATTTTGGACACTTTTGAATTTTTAGACGATTGGGAAGACCGTTATAAATACATCATAGACTTGGGTAAAAAGCTGCCAGCACTATCCGCTGAGGAAATGAGTGACACATACAAAGTGCGTGGTTGCCAGAGCCAGGTTTGGCTGGTGCCCGAGGTTGACAGTGATGGGCATATCCATCTGCGCGGTGACAGCGATGCCTTCATTGTAAAGGGCCTTGTTGCTGTTGTTTTGTTGATCTTTTCTGGCAAAACGGCTGCAGAAATCCGCGAGACGGACGGGCGCGCTATTCTCGATAAAATGGGGCTTGCGGCGCATCTTTCACCGCTTAGGGCGAATGGTTTGTTCTCAATGGTAGAACGTATTCAGGCCATCGCTGAAGACGCAGCGTAAGCCAATCTTTTTTATAGTAAAAAAAAGGCCCCGCAAGGGGCCTTAATTGTTTTTGTTGGTTGATATCTTCTAGTTCAGGAATAGAACAGAGATAAACACCGCCGTGATTGCAATTGGGCAAACGTAGCGCACTAGGAAGTACCAAATTTTGAAGCTTGGTACATCAAGCGCAAGTTCTTCCATTGCGTTCTTGCGGCTTACAAACCAGCCAGCGAACAGGGCAATAAACAGGCCGCCTGCAGGCATCATGATGTTGTCTGTTAGATAGCTTTTTGCTGTCATGATATCCATGCCGAAGATAGACAGGTCACCGAGTACGCCGCCTGGCTGACCAAGCGCTGACAGTAGGCCAAGCAAGCCTGTTGTAATACCAACTGCGGCAGCAACTTTGACACGGCTTGTTTTGAAACGTTCTGCGACATAAGCAACTGTTGGCTCAAGCAGCGAGATCGCGCTCGTAACCGCAGCGAAGGCAAGTAGGAAGAAGAATACTGATCCTACAATAACGCCGCCAGGCATTTGGCCAAACGCGATTGGCAGGGTGATAAATACAAGACCAACACTTTCGCCTGGGTTCAGGCCGTAGGCAAACACGATTGGGAAAATCACCAAGCCTGCCATGATGGCAACGGCGCTGTCTGCCAGAGCAATAATGAAAGCGGAACGACCAATGTTCACATCTTTTGTCAGGTATGAACCGTAGGTCATGATGGAACCCATACCAAGTGACAAAGAGAAGAAGGCCAAGCCAAGGGAATTAAGCACACGGGCAACCGTGAAACTTTCTGTTACTTGCCCGGTCGCGGGATCAACTGTTGTATCGAAGAAAAGCTTACCGAAATCTGGATTAAACAAGAACCGGAGTGCAGCCTGTAAATCACCTGTAATGCCAGAATAGATCATCATACCCACAAGCAAAACAAACAGTGTTGGCATCAAATAGGTTACTGCTTTCTCCAAGCCGCCTTTAACACCACCAGCGACAATACCAACCGTGATAGCCATAAAGGCAAAGTGCCAGAAAACTGGTTCAACCGGGTCTGTTGCAAAAGCACCAAATGCTGCTCGAGAAGCTTCTGCATCAAAGCCCGAGAAGCCCGACATAGCTTTTCCGATGTAGCCAAGTACCCAACCGCCGACAACGGAATAATAGGTAATGATTACAAAGCCACCTAAGACACCTGACCAACCAAGCAGTTCCCAAAGGCGGCTACGCCCTTCTTCTGCAGCGATCTGTTTCATGGTGTAAACTGGCGATGCTTGCCCACGGCGACCAAGTGAAAGCTCGGCCATTAATACTGGTAAGCCAATGAGGAATACAAAGGCCAGATAAAATAAAACGAAGGCACCGCCTCCGTTCATGCCCGATTGATACGGGAATTTCCAGATATTTCCTAGGCCAACGGCACTACCTACCGTCGCCAAAATAAAGACCCATTTTGAAGACCAATTAGCGTGTCCAGACGCTCCAGCCATTTGTCAGCTCCCCATTTACTCTATCGCCGCTCTACCCCTGGCGGCGATTATTACGTTTTTATTGCCTGCTGGATAGCAGACTTTGGTAACAATTGAAACTATGTTGATGTGTCGATCACCGCGCAGTACTTGCCTTGGCTCTTTACAGCCTGACAAAGCTTCTGTGCATCAGCACGATTTTGCACTCTAATCCCAAGTCGTATTGCTCTGCGACCGCCAGTGTCCACTTCCCACTGATCAATGATGCCGCTTAGAGCCGGAAATAGTGATTCAAGCGTGCTGCGATTTTTTTGTGCGTTTTCCAGAGACATGTAAGACGCTAGATGTGCAAACCACTGGCCGAAAGGAGATTGGCTGCCAGGAGCAGTCACAGGAACTGCAGGGCCGGATGAAGCAAAGCTGTTACCGTTATTTGCAGTCTTGGTTTGTTTATTTGCTGATGGCAATCCTGCATGCAATTGCTGTACGGGGCGTAGATTTGCGTCAAGCAGCGCCAAGTTTTTTGAAACAGTGACAAGGCGCGCGGCTGCTTCTTCAGTAATAGTACCGTCTGCGAGCACGTTGCCGCCACACCGTATCTGAACACGGTCCTGCGAGCCAGCTTGCATTAAGCGGGCGTATAGTTGTCTTGCATGTGCTGGCCGCCCGCTTTCTTCTAGCGCCACAGCTGTGAAAAACTGATCAGTTGGAGAGGCAAGAGGCTCCATGCCGAGCAGCCTTACCGCTTCTTCTGCTTGCCCGGAACAAATTGCACTCAACACATTGTCTGCCATTCGCTGTGTGCCGGGACCTGTTTGGGCGGCTGGCTGGCTTCCGCCACTGGTGAGGCCCATGCAGGCGGTTAACATGCCGAGTGAAAGCACACTGGCAATGACCTTCAGAGACTGAAAACGGGGATTTGTCATGGCACAGCCTCCTTACTATTGCGGGCGGGCGTCGAGAATGATGCGATTATTCCGGTTTTGCAAAGGTCGTGCCGTATCGCCGCCAAGAATGCCTCGTACGAGAGAAATTTGATCCTTTGAAAGCTCAATTGGCTTTTTGAGGATGTACCAGTTTACGCCTTCAGAGCAGGGGGGCGTTGTTAGAGACCCCATGTAGCGATAGTAAGATTTATCACTAGGCATTAAGTCGCGCGCATTCACGAGTGTTTTTGGCCGCTTTACAACTTGATCCGGCTCCAGCGGCATCAGTTCCCATAATTCTTGTGCAGCAAGGTGTGCTTTACCTTCTTTTACAAGGACTTCAACAATTGCTTTGTTGCCAAAAAGGTCCTCGTGGAAGAATTGAATAGACATGGGATGCCGTGTGCCGCTGACGGCATGCTCTGCAGGGCTGCGAAAAGTGAAGCCCCGAAGCTGGTACGCTTTTGTCCCTACAGTCAGGAAGCTGCCGTCTTCATAGGGCATGTTGATAGCTAAGCGATCATTTCTGAGGTTCACTGGTGTAACCGTATAATTGGTTACCAGTCTGTGCATAATAACTGGGTCAGTGCCTTCAATATTGATTGGAGACTGTTGGCGACCAGACCGGCACACCGAGTTTGCTGGTGAAAGGGAATGCCAGTTGGCTGGGCCATTTGCGCCAGAGTAGCTCCAGTTGTTCTGAGCTGAGGCATTGCCACTGAATGCAAGTAGGCCTGCTAGCAAGCCAGCATGAAGTTTCCCCATCATATAAATCCCCTAAGGTATCGCCGTCTGTGTTCCGCGATTGAAACATATTGCTGCAAGCTACTATGTGTTGCCTTTGATTAAAAGTCTGTTTCTTTTGCTGACTTTTAATCAAAAAGATTAGTTGAAATTCGCTTAATGAGGGTTTTTCAACCATTAAACTCATAATGTTCACAGTTTGGCGCGGTAAGGTTGAGATAGACTGCAGGCGTACTATTGTTTGTTACCGAACAAATTTACGAGAGTGCAAGTGCCTATAGATAAAAGCCAAACTGACTATGAAGTGCCGCAGAAGCATGCAGATATGAGCTGGGGTTCGGCTGCTAAGTACTTGGGCTGGTTTATTGCTGCACTTGTTACGTTCACTAGTTTGGAGGCTTTAGCATATGGTTTGGCGGATGCGTTTATGACGAGTTATGCGCCGTTTTCCTATTTATTGCCGCATGGTTTGGCGTTGGCGCTATTTTATAAATTCGCCGGTCCTCGTGGGTTGATGGCCATGGCCTGTTTAGCTTCCATTATGGCGATAAGTGGCACATTCTCGAGTGACCTGCGCGGCCTTGTAAGCGGAGGCATAGCAATTGCGGCATTAGCTTGCTGGTTGAAAGTTAGATAGCGCTCAGCTGCTTAACGCACCTGCAAACTGAGCTAGTGCAGCATCAATAAGATGATCTTCCATATTGGCAAACCCTATTAGCAGGCCTTGTTGGCTAGGCTGCTTTTTTATGCCTGACTGATAGGAAGCGGATAGTGGGAAAGCTCCAATGTTTGCGCTGCGTGCGATGGCGCATAACTGCTTATCCGGTTTGTCTTCTAGAGCATTCTTTGGTTGTGCAATGATATGCAAAC
>JBFOLV010000090.1:0-4182 GCA_040830325.1 Kordiimonas sp.
AGAATCAACATGTCGATTTTTTCCTGCGGTGGGGGTGTTTTGGGGGGCAAAAACAAAAAATCCCCCACCCCCCACAACAAAATACCGGTTAAAAACGGTTTTACGGCCCCCTTCCCCCCCCCCCCTTCCCAAAAAGAGGGCCGCCCCCGAAAAACCCCCCCCCCCGCCGATAGCAGCAGCAACAAGCGCACGACCATTGTTTGACCGCCACCGGCCGTGCACTACCGTGTTTTGCACCTGACCAGACACATCAAACCGCCAGTGTGGCAAAGTTCCACTCAGGCAGTTATGGTACTGAAGGTCTTCGATTGTTGTGATCGGCGCATTTTTTTCCAAATAAATAGGGCTCGCCACAGTCAACAACTTATATTGATAGAGTAAATCTGCCTTCTCAGTACCGCGGAAGATTTCTTGCTTTTGGCCTGAACGCAAGGCGAGATCAAACTGCTCCTCGGATAAATTGATCAACCGATTAGTGAACTCAACATCAACTGAAATATCCGGGTATTTGACAGCAAAGCCTGCGAGCGCGGGGGCGAGCATTCTTTCACCGAATGCCCCGGCAACCGTCAACCTTATGGTTCCTTGCGGCTTAACGGCCTCATCAATGAGTAAAGCTTGTGCTTCATCCATTTCACCGAGCAGGCGCTTACATTTCGGGAAAAACTCAGCCCCTAACCCTGTTAGATTGACGCTTCGTGTTGTTCTGTGAAGAAGCTCCACACCCAAGCGAACTTCAAGTTCCTTAACCTTCTTGGATACATGCGAGCGCGAAACACCTAGAGACTGGGCCGCATCGCTAAATGAACCCTTCTCCACAACGCAAACAAACTCTATTACGCCTTCCCAATTCCCACTCATCATTTGCACTCATTTGGAAACACAGATGTCATATATAAATATATTGTCACCTATTATTCAACAATATACATTCAGCGACAATTAGTAATCACACTAGCGAACAAATGAGAGTTCCCCATGAAAACACGCGCAGCCATAGCTTGGAAGGCCGGAGAGCCTTTAACCGTTGAAACCGTTGATCTTGAGGGCCCGAAGGCCGGTGAAGTGCTCGTTGAGATTAAAGCAACAGGTGTATGTCACACTGATGCCTTCACCTTGTCAGGTGATGACCCAGAAGGCGCATTCCCTGCTATCCTAGGCCATGAAGGCGCTGGTGTTGTGGTTGAGGTTGGCGAAGGCGTCACAAGCCTTAAACCAGGGGATCATGTTATCCCGCTTTACACACCTGAGTGCCGCGAGTGTGATTACTGCCTTCACCCTAAAACCAACCTTTGCCAAAGTATCCGCGAAACACAGGGCCAAGGCGTTATGCCAGATGGCACAAGCCGCTTCAGCATTGATGGAACACCTATCCTTCATTACATGGGTTGCTCAACATTCTCGAACCATACCGTTTTGCCAGAAATCGCGCTTGCGAAGGTGCGTGAAGATGCGCCCTTCGACAAAATTTGCTATATCGGCTGCGGCGTAACAACTGGTGTTGGCGCGGTGGCGTTTGACGCAAAAGTGGAACCAGGCTCAAACGTTGTTGTCTTTGGCTTAGGCGGCATCGGACTTAATGTTATCCAAGGCGCGCGCATGGTTGGTGCCAACAAAATCGTTGGTGTTGATATCAACAATAGCCGCGAAGCTATGGGCCGCCAGTTTGGTATGACAGATTTCATCAACCCACAAGAGTGCGACGTGATGGAAGCTATCATGGATATTACAAACGGTGGTGCTGATTATAGCTTCGAATGCATCGGCAACGTGAACACCATGCGCCAAGCACTTGAGTGCTGCCACAAAGGCTGGGGAGAAAGCATCATCATTGGTGTTGCTGGTGCAGGCCAAGAAATCTCCACACGCCCCTTCCAGTTGGTTACAGGCCGAGTATGGCGCGGTAGTGCCTTTGGCGGCGCGCGTGGCCGCACGGACGTGCCCAAAATTGTTGATTGGTACATGGATGGCAAGATCAATATTGATGATCTTATTACTCACAAAATGCCACTGGATGACATCAACAAAGCATTTGACCTGATGCATGAAGGCAAAAGCATTCGCAGCGTGGTTGAATTCTAATGGGGTTCAAACAGATAAGCGAAACATCCTGTTTCGGCGGTACACAAGGCACCTATGAGCACCGCAGCCGCACACTGGATTGTATGATGCGCTTTAGCGTGTTTGTACCACCGCAAGCAAGCGAAGGGCCTGTACCTGTGCTTTGGTACCTGTCCGGCCTAACTTGCACTGAAGAGAATGCTACGGTGAAAGCAGGCTTTCAGCGGGTTGCAGCAGAACTTGGTTTGATGGTCATCTGCCCAGATACAAGTCCGCGCGGCGCTCATGTGCCGGATGTTGAAGAATGGGACTTCGCAAAAGGCGCAGGCTTTTATCTAGATGCCACCGAGAAGCCATGGGCTGACAACTACCGTATGTATGATTATGTGGTGAATGAACTCCCTGCCCTCGTTAAAGAGCGCTTCCCGACTGATATGAGTAAGCAAGGCATCTTTGGGCACTCAATGGGCGGTCACGGTGCCCTAACCATTTGGGCCAAGAATAAAGAAACCTACAAAAGCGTTTCGGCTTTTGCTCCAATTGTTTCGCCAATGAGTTGCGCGTGGGGCGAAAAGGCCCTTAGCGGCTACTTGGGTGACAATAGAGGTGCATGGGCTGATTATGATGCCTGCGCTCTGGTTGAAAAGCTCGGCGCTGGCAAAGTAGACATACTTGTTGACCAAGGCCTAGCTGACCCATTCCTCGAACAGCTTCAACCTAATCTTCTAGAGGACACCTGCAAAAAAGCGGGCCAGTCTCTCACGCTGAGTCAGCATGAAGGATATGACCATGGGTATTTCTTTATCAGTACCTTTATGGAAGACCATTTGAAGCACCACGCCAAATATTTGGCCAGCTAATACCGTAAGGACGGCCCTGAATGGGCCGTCCCGGATATCTTATTGTTCCATCAATGCCTGCCCGTGCGGGTTATCAATTACCATCAACCATCGACCGTCTGTTTGCTTCCTGAGCACCGCAACCGATAGCCCTGACTGCTCAACAGCATGCCCATCTGGCGTTTTGCCTGTCATTTTCCACGGTGCAAAATGAACAGCAATATCACCTGTCACGATTACTTCGTGGCCGCTGTATTCAAATTGTGGGTTAAGGGTAAAAGCCCCCTGAAACATTTGTTTAATGGCTTCAAAATTTGTCACCGGCACACCCGGCTCAAACATAACCGTTGCCTCGTTTTCATAACTGTTCATGACACCATCAATATCCCCTTTATGGAAAGCTGATGTCATAGCTTCTACTGCCTTCAGTACTTTATCCTGTTCCGGTGTCATGCGTTTTTCTCCTGTTGCATAAACTGATTGAGCAAACGACAAGCAAATCGTTGCTGCTAAAACATGTTTGTAAAATTTCATTTGAGGGTCCTTTGTGTTCAGGTTAGGCAAAGCACGGCCCTGCCCGTGAAAATCACAGGTTAAAAAACCGCCTTTGATGGAATGAATTAGGCTTGGACTATTTTCTCAATGGCCGCCGCAAGGTCATCAGGGCAGCGAAAAGAAGATGTTGCTGTTTGCAACTTCAAGACCTTCAGGTCACCTACTGTCTTTTCAACATCAATTGCTGTAGCGGCATATGACGGCGCGTCCTCTGTTGCATATTGCAGATGCGAAGAACTAACCCTGCCCATCTCAACGGCAGCAGGTAGCCGGCGCTTACACGAGCATTTAGCGGCACTATTCGCCAAACCGCAGTTTGCCTGCGTAAATTCAACCACCCGTCCGCGCGCCCGCGACAGCCTTTTCCTAAAATTGTCTTTGGAAATACCTAGTACTTCTGCTGCTTCAACGTGGTCCAGTTCCAGTATATCACCCAGCACATAAGCCACACGGTGCTTACCGTCCAAACAGAGCAGCATGGCTGAGGTGCAGGCGATCCGAAGTTCATTGAGGAGGATAGTTTCTTCAACGTCTGGTACAGAGTCGGCAACCAAGCCAGCTTCCAAATCAGCAGCAAACATCTCAAACGTAAGCCCTAGGTCGCGGCTCAGTATCTTCTTTGCAGTCAGCAGGTAATTGGTCGCTACTCTATAAACCCACGTATGGAACTTACTATCACCCTTAAACGTGGATAGTTTGGTAACCACCAATATCAATATTTCCTGAG
>JBFOLV010000091.1:0-4400 GCA_040830325.1 Kordiimonas sp.
AACTTCCTACTTTTTTGTTTGCAACTTGCTCACCCCAAAAATACTGATCCCCGAAGAAGGGGCAGATAATGTTTGGCTTTCCTGATCGAAGTGCTGCCCCTGTCGTGCCTGCGCCGCCGTGGTGTACAATGGCGGCCATTTTGGGAAACAACCAGTCATGTGGGGCGGATTCAAGTTTATATATCGTGTCTGGAAACTTCTCTGCCACAAGGCCTCCCCACCCTGTTGCTATTACCCCTCTCAAACCCAATACCGACAACGCCTCAATAATAATCTTGGTTTTACGTTCAGCGGCTTTGTCGGCCATACTACCAAAGCCAAAATAAACCGGTGCTGGGCCTTCTTTTAGAAAAGACACTAATGAAGCAGGAGGTTTCCATGCTTGCTGTTGATCCAAAAACCAAAAACCAGTCATGACAACCCTATCAGGCCAATCGCTAGCCACAGGCGCAATATGGCCGCTGTAACCATACATGATAGCCGAAGGTTCTATTTGCTCGGGTCTTATTTTAATACCATTGGCTTTACGCCACTCTCTTACATACTTACCGCCCAGCCTGCTCTGAAGAAACGACACAACGCTATATGTAAATTTATTGTACCATCCGCCTAACTGCAATTTGGGAAAACCGAGAAAAGGGAACTCCTTAGTTGGGGCTATGTGTGGAAATAAGGGCGCTGTAACCACAGGAATACCCAGTGTTGCAGCAAATTCTTCAGTCCAATATGTTTTAGCGTGAGAGACTATTATATCAGGGCGAACACTACAGGTGGCTTGCCATGCATCAGCGATCGTTTTGCGTTGGATGGGGCCTGCCTTTTTCAAAAGTTTGATCATGCCTTTGAGACCACCCCAAACTCCATTCAGGTTATTCAAGGCATCGCGCCCTTGATCTGACTCAAGCAGTTCAACAAAACCATCGTTCATATGAGCATATTTGATGCCATTATCTTTGATAAAAACTTCAAAGGTACGGCATGTACATATGGTGACCTCATGTCCTCGATTGCTAAGGGCCTTACCAAGGGCAACATACGGTTGAACATCACCACGTGAGCCCAGCGTAACAATTAGAACCTTCATAGAAACTCTATGATCTATCAGGGCTATTAAGCGTACGCTTGAGAGACACAATCGCAAGCTCTAGACGTTTTACTTCACGCATGGTCGATGAACGGTTCATCTCCATCCAGCTCCACTTCTTGAGCGAGGTTTGTACTATTGCTGTCACGATAAACCAGACCCCCCAAAAAACGCGGTCGTCAACAGACTGAGCGATATAGAACTCATAGCCACACCAAACCAAAAGGGCTGTAAAGACCAACGTAACCACTGACATTAGCCAAACCCAACGGCGCATACTGCCTTTAAACGCGGCCGAGACCATGTCTGGCAAGCCACCTTCGCGCACCATAAGCTCATCAATCTCTGACGTCTCTTTTTCTAGTTCTCTTTTGATCAGATCATCAATGTCGTTCATTTGGCTTCTCCCAGCTTGTGACCTATCCGTCCTTTCAAGGACAACACAGCAAGTTCCAGTCTTGTCACTTCCCTTTTTATCGAAACGCGGTTCATTTCCATCCACCACCAGTATTTCAGCGAGGTGCCAATAAGTACTGTCACGATCAACCAGATGCCCCAATACATGCGGTCATCAAGCCCTACTGCATATAAAAAGTGATATGCTGTCCAAAACATGAAGCCCGCGGCGATCATATTTACAATTGTAATCAACCACACCCAAGGCCCAAGGCTACCCTTAAAGGCCCCTAAAACCATACCAAGCATGCCTGAGTGTGGCGCAAGAAATTCATTTATCTCTGCAGAATCTCGAGCCAATTCGTGCCGTATCAAATCATCAACGTCATTCATGATTAATCTCCTGCCATCTTTTCCCTTAGCGCGTTCCGTGCCCGATTGAGCCTGGACTTCACCGTACCCACAGGAATATCTAAAACAGCGGATATTTCCACGAGGCTTAGTTCGCCAAGGTAGAAGAGCGTTAGTGTGTGCCGGTCATCTTCCGGCAATCGATTGATGTGAGCCCTGAGCTGATGAGACGTTACATTCTCGCTGTGTTCCTCGGGTGCTACGTAATTGATTTGCTCGTCGATAGGCTCATGCATAACGCCGCGCTTGCGCACTTGGTCCGTAATACGCCAACGCACAGTCTTATAGGCCCAGACACGGAACCCCCGCGGATCCGATAACTTGCTAAGTGTTTTACTAAGTGTGATCCAGGTTTCCTGTAATGCGTCGTGCGCAAGAGCTTCATCCCCGCACAGACGATATGCAAACCTTAGGAGCGGCTTGTTGTAAAGCCTGTAAAGAAGCTCAAAGGCGCGCATATTGCCGCCTTGCGCTTCCAGCACTAGCAAGTCCTCTTTAGAGCGATCGGTTCCAAGCATGCTCAATTACAAAGTCCATTTTGTTTTCTCAGGTACTCAGTAATAGGACGCGGCCAGAAGCCAAAAGGTTCATCAGGGCGGAAAGATATAGCGCGGGAGACTAAATTACCCGCCCGCAGGTTCTAACTTTGGGCCCAAGTTTTTATTGCGTCTTGGTCTTTAGGGGCGAAGCCTAGTTTGTATTCCCCAGCTTTTTCCCAGACTGGTCGCTTGATAATTGCGTCATGTGCCAGCATCAAGGCCTTTGCTTTGGGGGCATCCACGTTCGCTTTATCCGCATCTTCAAGTTTGCGCCATGTTGTACCGCGCGTATTGAGAAGTGCTTCAAAGCCTAGTGCTGCTTCAAAGCTGGTAATCAAGTCCGCAGTCAGACCATCCTTGCGAAAGTCATGAAAAACATGCTCAACACCCGCTTCTTCCAGCCATTTTCTTGCTTTCTTAACAGTGTCACAATTTTTAATGCCATATAGTGTAATCACGAAAAAATCCTTTTAACTCATAAATCTGATACTGGCGGGTCGATATGAATCAGTATCTCCGCCTCAGGGTACTCCTCAGCAATATGTCCTTCAACAGCCTCCGAAATATCATGCCCCTCCTGCACCGTAAGGTTACCATCAACCTCCAAATGCATTTGGATAAAGTAATCTCGTCCAGACATACGTGTCTTTAACTCATGAAGGCCCAAGACTGATGCATTTCCAACGGCCATTTTAATAATTTTATTTCGCTCACTTTCAGACATTTCTTTGTCCATCAACATATCAATAGCAGGCATCGCAACATCTCGTGCGCCCCAAATGATATAGAAAGCAATCAAGGCACCGAAGATGCCATCCGCATATATGTACCCAATAGAACCTGCATAAGCTGCGATCACAACCCCCAGGTTCATAGCCAGGTCCCCTTTATAGTGAAGATGATCACCAGCAATAGCGAGCGACCGCGTTTGTTTCACTACGTAAGCCTGAAACATCACCAGACACAAAGACAAGGCTATGGCGAGAACTGAAACACCAATGACAAGCTCAGACGCAACCGAAGCCTTCGGCTCCCAAACGCGATTAATAGATTCGAGGAAAAGAAATACTGCTGAACCAGCCATAATGGCCGATTGAAACAAGCCCGCCAGTGCTTCGGCTTTACCATGGCCAAATCTATGGTCATCATCAGCGGGTACAAGTGCAGTTTTAACCGCAAAAAAGGTTACAATAGAAGCTGTAAGATCAAGGATTGAGTCTGCGAGCGAGCCTTGCATTGCAACAGAACCTGATCGCCACCATGCAACAAACTTGATAGCCACCAAACACAGGGCAACAGACATGGCGGCCCTTGTTGCCCACTTCATCAAAGTACCAGCGCGTTCTTTATTCATACACCCTCAACCAACATTCATACCCAATCGAATACTGTATAAGGCCTTAGGCTCAAAATAAAAAACGCCCCGTAGAAACTACGAGGCGTTTTGGGTACTCAAAACTAGGTACTCAGAACAAAACTTTTTAGTGAAGCTTTTGCTCCACCTCAGCAATAGCCGCATCAGCAAGTGCCTTGCCGCCTTTGCCTTTTAGTGTATCAGCCAGAACGCCTGTAGCAGCTTTAACTGCAACGTCTACGGCCACAGCCTGAACTTCCTTAACTGCGGAAGCCTCAGCCTGAATGATTTTCTCTTCAGCAGCTTTCGTACGGCGCTCAATCATAGCAGCGATGTCTGTCTTAGCAGCATCAGTCATGATTTTTGCGTCTTCTTTGGCTTGTGCCAAAATGTCTTCTGCTTCTTTTTCTGCATCACGCTGTTTGCGCTGATAATCAAGGAGCATCTGCTCAGCTTCATCGCGAAGAGACTTAGCTTCTTCGATCTGTGAGCGGATTTCCTCTGAGCGAGCGTCAAGCATGTCACCAATTGCATGGTGCGCTTTTTTCCAGATTACCAAGCCAACAAAAGTTACTGTTGAGGCTGCAACCCAAAAAGTAGAATCTGCGAATAAAGA
>JBFOLV010000092.1:0-2073 GCA_040830325.1 Kordiimonas sp.
AATGGCACCAATCAGATTAGTGCAAGAAACCGGAGATCAAGCCAGTTTTCTTTTGGTTGGTCCTATCTATGAAAACTTCGATACCGCCAACGATGTCGGTGAACGAAGGCTTCAGATATTGGGTTATGTCTCAGGTGTCTTTAGGGCCGGTGATTTGATTCAGGATGCGCTCAAGGACATAGAGCATAAAGATATAATTGATTTACATATTCAGGATAAGGAAGCGCCGGCCGGTTCGCGTACTCTTTTTGGTTCAGAGACGATGAAATCAAAATGGTTGAATGCTGAGGAAGTGTTAGAAGTCGGTGGCCGCCGTTGGCACTTAAGTTTTGTACCCAAAGAGACATTTTATGCGGAATATATAGGTGAGGACCTGTGGGCCATTCTAGCAGGAAGCCTTACTTTTTCTACATTGTGTTCTTTGTTGATTTTGATTGTGACTGGCCGGAACAGCCTTATGCATCGATTGGTGAATGAGCGTACGTCAGAATTACTTACGGCCCAGCGCTATGTAGAAGGTATTAGTGAAAGCGCACCCGGGCTGCTGTCTTATATAGGCGCTGACCTTTGTTACAAGTTTGTAAACAAAAGCTACGAGCGCTGGTTTGGTTTGCCTAGGGATACTTTCATTGGCCAGCACATCAAGGCAGGAATTAGTAAGAAGACATGGGAAATTGCCAAACCACAGGTAGAAGCTGCTCTGGCAGGAGAAGTTGCACAGTTTGAAGTAAACTTACCATACAAAGATAGAGGCGAGAGGTATACGCACGTAACTTATACGCCGGACTTCAATGACAGGGGCGGTGTTGATGGTTTTTTTGTAGCCGTCGAAGATATGACGACCGTTAAGCGCTCTGAAGAGGAGTTGCAGGCAATCAACCAGTCCCTTGAAGCTAAGAATGAGCAGCTAATAGATGCTACTAAGAAAGCGGAGTCTGCTACTCGGATGAAGTCAGAGTTTTTGGCGGTTATGAGCCACGAAATTCGGACCCCTATGAATGGTATCATGGGAACAACGGACTTGCTTCTGGAAACAGAACTTTCAGGTACTCAGCGAAAGTATGCAAAAACGACTATGTCGTCTGCTGAGGCGTTGCTGGGTCTAATTAATGATATCCTGGACTTCTCCAAGATTGAGGCCGGCAAGCTGAGCCTTGAAGAAGTGCCTTTCGATATGCAGCATGTGGCGGAAGATGTTGTGGACATGATTGCGCGTAAGTGTGATGCCAATGATGTCGAGCTACTTCTCGATTATGCGCCGGGCACCGCACGACATGTGCTTGGTGATCCGGGCAGGGTGCGGCAGATACTTCTCAACTTAATGAGCAATGCCGTCAAATTTACATCCAAAGGTTATATCCTCATGCGTATCCAGTCGAGATCAGGGGATAACGGCGATCTAGAATTCCGTGTTGAAGTGAAAGACACAGGCATTGGAATACCAGAAGACAAGCATGATACGATTTTCAATAAGTTTGATCAGGCTGATCAGTCCACTACTCGTAAATACGGTGGTACCGGCTTAGGTTTATCTATATGCCAGCGTCTGACAAGCATGATGGGCGGCCATATTGGCTTAGATAGTGAAGAGGGCAAGGGTTCAACTTTTTGGTTCACAATGAGTTTGAAGGCGTCTGATGATTATGCGCCTGTGAATGAAGATATGCTCGTGGATGGTGGCCTAAAAGGCTCTAAACTGCTGATTGTTGACGATAATGAGGTTGCGCGAAAAATTCTGAGGGAGCAGCTCAAGTCGAAACAGGCAGAGGTTAGTCTTGTTGAAAACGCGAAACAAGCGCTTGATGGACTGCGGTCTGATGCAAAGAAGGGGAAGCCGTTCGACATCGCAATTGTAGATTACCGAATGCCCGGCATGGATGGGAAAGCGCTGGTGCAAGCCATTAAAGCTGACGACACTATTAAAGATACTGCGATTGTTATGATTACATCATCGCCTGTTCGTGGTGACGGGGTGGAAATGCATGATTTGGGCGTTGCTGGGTATTTGGTGAAGCCAACGCGTGCCATTGATGTTGGGCGTGTTCTGCACTTCATTTGGGATATGAAGAAACA
>JBFOLV010000093.1:0-7568 GCA_040830325.1 Kordiimonas sp.
ACATTTGGAGGTATTGGGTTTAGCGAGACAGCATTTTTGCCAAGCTACGGTTTGGCTGAATGTACTCTAGGAGTGAGCTTTGGCAAAATCGGTAAAGGCATAGAAATTGACCTTGTCGAAGAGACCAAACTTACCGGTGACAGACATATGCTTGTTAATGGTTCTGATACAGACAACCGCCTGCGTGAAGTCGTTAACTGCGGAACCCCCTTACCTGAATATGACCTAGAAATTCGCGACGAAGATGACAAAGCGCTTTCAGCAGGCCAAGTTGGTCGAGTGGTGCTACGCGGTATCTCTGTCATGCGCGAGTACTTCAACGACCCAGAGACGACCAGATCAGTACTCAGTGAAGATGGCTGGCTAGATACTGGCGATATGGGCTACATGAAAGACGGTGACCTTTACATCGTTGGCCGTGCCAAAGACATGATTATCGTGAATGGTAAAAACCATTGGCCGCAGGATATTGAATGGGCTGCAGAACAGCTTGATTCTCTTAAAACTGGAGATGTTGCGGCCATTTCCATTCCAGGCGACAATGCTGAGGAAGTACCTTTAATTCTTGCACAATGTCGTATTTCAGACCCAACCCTAAGAGCTAAGCTTATCGAGGACCTTAAGAAAAAAGTTCAAAGTGCCACGGGGATCAATTGTTTGATCGAACTTGTTTCACCAAGAGCCTTACCTCGTACGTCTTCAGGGAAACTAAGCCGCACCAAAGCCCGCAACCAGTATCTGTCTGGGCATTTACAGGCTATCGCAAGCTAGAAACATGGCAACAAAATCCGTCAAAAAGCGCACCTGTCAGACCATCGCACTGACAGGCGGAACTGGTTTCTTGGGTAAACACCAAATTGAGTCCCTCTTAGAGGCTGGATATAAAGTCAAAGCTTTGACTCGTCGCTCTCAACCAGAGAAACAAGGCGTTGAGTGGATTCTCGGAGACCTAGAAAACACTGAAAGTTTACAAAAGCTTTGTGAGGGTGTTGATACACTTGTTCATGTTGCAGGGCTTGTTAAAGCCGTTAACCGTGACACTTTTTTTGACATCAATGTCAAATGCAGCAAAGTCTTGTTCGATATTGCGGCATCAGAAAAAGTGAACCATGTGATCCAAGTTTCAAGCCTCGCGGCAAGAGAACCTCGCCTTTCTCACTATGGCGCGAGTAAAGCTGGCGCGGAACTATTGCTCACAGCCAGAAAGTGGCCTTTCACTTGGACGATTGTGCGCCCACCGGCAATATATGGCCCAGGCGATACCGAAATTTTAAAGCTAATCAAAGCCACAAAGCTTGGCATATTACCTGCTCCCGGCAGTACAGCCAACCGCTTTTCTATGATTCATGTGCACGATATGGCTTCTGCCATCACTGAATTGTGCGATGGGTCAAACCCATCTGGCGTTTTAGAAATTGATGATGGAAAAACAGGCGGCTACCAACTGAAAGATGTAGCTCTTGCGCTATCCAGTGATGATTCAAAACCACCTAAAACATTCTCGCTTCCGTTTTGGGTAATGGGGGCAATCGGGGCAATAAATGGCATGATTGCAAGTGCAATTAACCGACCTGCCATGCTTACACTTTCAACTGCGAGATATCTTTGCCATCCAGATTGGACAGTTCGCGAGCCTCGTCGCCCCAGACTAGCAAATTGGTCGCCTAAATTTGACCTTAAAGCTGGCTTAAGCGATACGATGGACTGGTACAAAAAAAACGGGCTTTTATGATTGCGTTTGCCTCGGTATAAAGCGAGGGAACAAAAATATATAAATCCCTCAATTGTAGGTAGGCACAATTATGGCTCAAGCCGAAACTCTAGAAACGATTAATGCCCTCATCACGCCCCTTAACAAAAAAGGTGTATCCTTAAAACCAGAAACAAGCTTTGCTTCTGATCTTGAGCTAGACAGCCTTACTGTGATGGATCTTGTGGCAGAAATCGAAGACGAATTCGATATTATACTGCCTCTAAACCTGCTTCCTGATCTTGAAACAATTGAGCATGTTGCGGATGCTGTAGAGAAAATTACAAGCGAAGGTTAGATAACCCGTGGATTTATTTGATAAATTTGACCCTGTAGTTCAACTGCGCTCTTCCCTTCCCTTTGAAAAGGCAGATCCTTTCAAAGTAGTAATGGATGAAATTATCTCGGAAACTGAGGCAATAGTTGAAGGCCGGCACACTATTCTTGCTGGCACCAACAACTATATGGGCATGACGTTTTACCAAGATGCTGTTGATGCTGCGAAAAAGGCCCTTGATGATTTTGGCACAGGCACAACTGGATCTCGTGTTTTAAACGGTACCTACGGTGGCCACAAAGCTCTAGAAGCAACAATTGCAGACTTCTACGACATGGATCACTGCATGGTCTTTTCCACAGGCTATCAAGCCAACCTTGGCATGATCTCCACGCTTGGCGGCAAAGATGATTTTGTGATCATCGATGCCGATAGCCACGCGTCAATCTATGATGCATGTAACCTTGGCAATGCAACAATTGTTCGATTCAAACATAATGATGTCGATCACATGGAAAAGCGCCTAAAGCGCCTCCCTGAAGATGCCGGTAAACTTGTTGTAGTTGAAGGCATCTATTCTATGCTCGGCGATGCAGCACCTCTTAAGGAAATGTTGGAAGTCGCGAAAAAGTATGGCTGTACAACACTTGTGGACGAGGCCCACTCCATGGGGTTCTGCGGTGAAAATGGCCGCGGTGTAGCAGAGGCATTAGGTGTTGAGCATCTTGTCGACTTTTATGTAGGCACTTTCTCAAAATCTGTAGGCACAGTTGGCGGGTTTGCCGTTTCAAATCATCCCAAATTCGATGTGCTTCGGTTCGTTTGCCGCCCGTACGTATTTACAGCAAGTTTACCTCCAAGTGTAGTTGCCTCGGCAACCGCTGCTATTGAAGGCATAAAACGTAGCAGTAACCGGCGCGCTCATCTTTGGGAAAACGCGAACCAGCTTCACAGTGGGCTTAAGGAAGCAGGCTTTAATCTTGCTACTGCGAAAGCTGAAAGCCCTATCATTGCAGTTCAGGTACCTGACGTACAGCTTGGCACTCGCTTTTGGGAACAGCTTTTGCTCCAAGGTGTATATGTAAATATGGCAGCGCCGCCTGCCACACCAGCGGGCATATTCCTAATGCGCGTAAGTGTTTGCGCACAGCACTCCAGTGAGCAAATTGACTTAATCATTGAACGCTTCAAGAAAACTGCAGAGATTGTTGGTC
Source organism: Kordiimonas sp. (assembly GCA_040830325.1). Lineage (GTDB taxonomy): Bacteria > Pseudomonadota > Alphaproteobacteria > Sphingomonadales > Kordiimonadaceae > Kordiimonas. The sequence continues at coordinate 3,242 of JBFOLV010000093.1, forward strand.
TTGACCTCGATAGCTAGCAAACTCTCAAGACGTTAATTTGACAGTATACATTCCGGAGCTATAGTTGGCGGCAGTTAACCGCCGACTATAAACTGGAGACACCTCTCAAATGCCACCTATCGAGCAACTTATTTCGTTTTTTGTGGCAGCCTCGATTTTCGCTTTTATGCCAGGGCCAGCGATTCTGTATACCGCTGCACAGACAATGTCTAAGGGCAAACGAGGTGGCGCCATGGCTGCTTTTGGCATCCATGTTGGCGGCTTACTTCACGTTATTGCCGCAGCAGCAGGGCTTTCTGCTGCCTTCATTCACGCACCACTTGCTTACACTACACTAAAAATTGTCGGGGCCCTTTACCTAATCTGGATGGGAATAGGCATTATTCGCGGCAAACTAGATGCTAGCGAGCTTCCACATATCAGTGGCTTTAAGGGAAAGAAGGTTTTCCTAGATAGTATGATCGTTGAAATATTGAACCCAAAGGTGATCATCTTTTATATTGCATTCCTACCACAGTTTGTAGACCCCAGTGCTTCATTACCCCTTTGGGCTCAGTTCGTCATTCTGGGAACAATCAACAATCTCATGTTTACACTTGTTGATATCCTAGTGATTTTCCTAACATCAACGGTAATAGAAAAACTCAAGAGTTCCCAATCTTCACAAAAGATTGTCCGCAGAATTTCCGGGTCAGCAATGATGGGCTTGGGTTTACACCTCGCTGTTTCAGAAAAATAAACCCGATTACTTGAAAGCACCTCTTTTTCGGAGGCGCCAAAAAAGTACAATACCCGCTATCACTGGGTAGCGACGCATCCAATCTACAATTTCAATTTCTACACCTGAGTGACGGCGAATCTTCCAAGCCAAATAGTCAATACCACCATCGAATGTGACCGAGGCCTTCACTAAGCGGAGGAAGCTTACAGTCTTACCATTCCAGCGACGCAACAGCCAATTCGCTTTAGGCCATTTGTCAACTTTTTGCTCTTTCTCAAGAACAGTGAAAGCCAGAGGCGTCAAACGATCATATCTCTGCTGGTCAAGACGATAGATCTCTTCACCTTTGCCGGAGCCTTCTGATCGCAGTTCTGAAGCATACGTCTGCTCAAAAGCGCCGATCCAAGCGAGGTTAGAAGAGCGCGCCTCAGGCCGTAAAGCTAAAAAGTTCCCAAGCATTGTTGTCACTGACGAAGCTACATGTCTTGCTATCTCAACACGGGCAGAATGATCTTTTTCATTTAACAACATACATGGCTGGCAAAAACGTGCCCAAACCGAGACATTTAAACAACTTGAACTCGCCCTATATTCCAAATCAGCAAGGGATAAAACTGCATATTTTGACCTTACCACAACACCATCCACGTTGATCTCATGATAAAAGACATTAGGCGGAAGTACACTATTGGCAACTGCTAGAGCACGACTTGCATAAGCCGCTTTATATGTCTCTACAATCACGTAGAAATCGAGGATTTTGTCCTCAATTTCCCCAGTCCTCAAGCAGGATCCATAAAACAGCACACCGCAAACCGCGTCTCCGTATTTGTCAGCAATTTTTTTCGCTGCAATGGATACTGCTTCAGGAACTTCTCGCCGCCATTCAGCATGGATAAATTGTTCTAAATTTTCTTTAGCTGTAGTTAGCATTGATAGTTTTACTTCAGCGAAACGAAGGTCAGTGTTCGATCGCCTTTTAGTTTGATAGGTTTACCAGCAACGGGATGATAAATTTCCCCATCTAGCGTGACAGGATCAGTTCCCTCAATACGAACCTCATTGCTGCGTCTAACGTGCACGCCAGGAATATATTTATCCCCAAATGAGCCAGTGATGAAACCCTTCATCGCACCAAGAATATGACGAGGTCCTGCTTCAATTGCAGAAAACCTTAACCCGCCTTTGCCAGGCTCTTTATAGGCATAAGGCTTAATACCCAACAATAAACTATCAAGAGTTGTCGCAGCTACAGAAGTATACTGCCCTGCTATACGGCAGCTCCCTGGTACGTTGATAGACATGGGATCTGAGGTCATGAGCGTTTTGTCGCGCCCAATCCCCAAAGCCGATGCAACTAGTTTAAAGATAGAAACTACATGCGCCAAACCATTCGGCAATCCAAGAGAATAAGCATGGTCACGGCACCAAAATATGCCCTTCACAATACCCGCAGTGCCAAAAAAAGTACCTACACGCGGTGTCTTCCCATCTCCCAAGTCCATTTCTATCACATGCCGGGAAGTCAAGTGGTCAGCTACTTCACCCCGTTTGGCCAACTTGAGAAGGCGTTTTAAGACCTTTATAGGTTTTCCTTTTGCTCCTAAGTCGGCTGCGGTCATGTTAGTTTTGCCGCCAGGCAAAATGGCAATGGGTGGAATAACCCTAAAATGCTTGTTGTATAGTAGCGAAGCAAAGGCAGCCCCAATTGTACCGTCACCACCATTGATCACTAACAACGCAGGGCTCGCTCTACCAAATAGCGCCATCGCTTCATCAATAGTTTCAATACCATTCAATTCGAAGTGAACTACATTCGCACTTTCATTCACTACTTTGCGGATTTCCTCCATACCACCAGCATTGGTCGTACTAAGTGGGTTTGACAAAATAGCAACAAGTGGCACTGACGCCCCACTTTCTATTTGTGATTTTTCTAACCGCATTACCCTGCTGCTCCGAGCACTGTCGTCACCAATCTTTGTTGGAATATGACAGTTTTGTTTCAGTCGCAGCTTAGATAACGATCTACCCGCAACTTTTCAACTTCATCGACGCCTCATTTTACGTCTTTTCTTCGCGTCTTCATTGTCTGAGCCCAGAATATAGTATAATTCAACAGGAACTTGAAGAACCCCTAGCGGCACTTCTATCATCACATCTTCGGCATCTGGCGGTGAAAACTTGAGTTTTGGGTTATTTGAAAACCCAAATCCTTCGGTAAAGAAATCAGCTTTCCCATTTTTATTTCTATCATGCATCACTACAAGTGCATAAGTTCCAGCCTCTGGAACAGGAACGCATATTTCTTGCTGCCCAGTAGTTTTGACAGGCACATCTATGCGGTACAATTTAGTACCTTTTGCCAGAAAATCATCTGGGTTTGACCCATAGATTTGTGCGCGTAGATTACCTTCATTATAGCGAATGTTACTAACTTGCACCGAAATTGCTGCGCCGGTTTCATCTGCCACACACATGGTTTCGCCGTCATCCGCAGAAACCATGGGATTCATGAGACTAAACCCAAAAGCCGTTATAAAGCCTAACTTTTTTGATCTAATTGAGACTTTATTAATTAGGCGACGCATATTACTCTCCAGATACAATAATTATTAGACTATGATTGCCGCGTCTTATTGGCGAAATTGTGTCTCATATGGAGTGAGACTCCCCATAACTCAACATGCTTTTGCCATGTTTTTATTTAGTTTTGACGCAGCATTGTATGAAATGTCACTTGAATAAGCTCTAAAACAGGTGTAGCGCCAACATATGTTCACACGGTTAGATAAATATGTCCTTCGTCAAGTTATGATGCCTTTACTGGCCACGCTTGGCATCGCGGCGCTTCTCCTTACGTTAGAGAAGATGTTGAAATTATTTGATTTTGTGGTCAATCAAGGTGGTCCTGCGAATGTGGTGTTTCGCATGCTCGCAAATCTAACACCTAAATATCTTGGCCTAGCTTTACCGTTAGCTTTGCTACTTGGTGTAACCATTGCCTTTAGGAAGCTATCACTTTCGAGTGAATATGATGCGATCACAACATCAGGAACTGGCTTGCCACGTCTAATTCGCCCCCTAATGGTATTGGCGCTGTTTCTAGCAATGGTAAACACAATACTTGTTGGATGGATTCAACCCTACAGCCAGTATAATTATGAAGGCCTAGAGTTTGATCTTCGTAGTGGTGCGCTAGGGGCTAGTATCAGGGTCGGCGAGTTTGTTGAGATTGGTGACGACATCACCTTGCTAGTGGAAGAAAGCCACAACCAAGGTGCTGATTTACGCGGCATTTTCATGGAGCGTAAAGATGATCGTGGCAGCATTGCCGTAACAGCTGAGCGCGGAGGCTTTTTCGCAACTGGGGACGATCAGACAATCCTTTTACGCCTTTTTAATGGTCGGCTTATTGATTTGAATGAAAGCCAAAACAAGCCCCGCGTTCTCAATTTTGATAGGCAGGACTTAAAAGTCCGCCTCCCCGCTAGGGAGGACTTCCGGCAACGTGGCGGCATTGAGTTGGAGATGACTCTGCCTGAGTTATATGTTGAACGAAACAACCCTCTCCGATCCACTGAAGAACGTGCGGCTTTCAATGGG
>JBFOLV010000094.1:0-2167 GCA_040830325.1 Kordiimonas sp.
ACACGCACACCATAGTAATGCGCACCCACAAACTTGCCATATGCAATTGAATGGAATTAAAGCAATAATTGACAGCGCTGTCAATTCGGGTTAAATGAATCGAATGCGGTGCCGAAACCCCAAGGGTGGCTCGCTATGGGTATGGAATTCCAGCCCAGTGCTGTTTTGTAGTTTCTAGTATATGCGGTGAGGAAGCATGGGGGAAGTTAGGCAAATGCCCGTTTCAGGTTGCAAATCTGATGGTCAGGTTTTGGTAGCGGACATAGGCGGTACGAATGCGCGATTAGCAATAGCAACAATCAGTTCCGTTGATGATGTACCATTACTTTCCCAGTTCCAAGCTTTCCAATGTGCGGAATACCATGATCTTGATGCAGTCTTGTCTGAGTATTTCTCGAACCTGAATGGCCCTGCACCAAAATTTGCCTGTCTCGCAGTAGCGGGCCCTGTGATCGGTAGAACTGCACACCTGACAAACCTTGGCTGGCACCTTGATGAAGGCAAACTTGAGTCAACTTTTGGTTTTGAAAAGGTGCTACTGGTCAATGACTTCGCGGCAAATGCTCGGTCAACCACTGCCCTCTCAGCAGACGACCTTCTTGTCCTAAGGGACTGCGAACCGGCCGCAGATGGTCCCATCAGCGTTATGGGACCGGGCACTGGCTTTGGACTCGCTCTGCTTGTTCGGCATCCGGGAGGCTGCTCTATCGTTTCTGGTGAGGGAGGACATATTTCTTTCGTACCCCACGGCGATCTGGAAACACGTGTTTGGTCGGCCCTGCAACAAAATATGGGACGCGTCACTGTCGAAACATTGTTGTCCGGGGTTGGATTGATGCGCATCTACCGCGAACTATGCCACATCCATGATGTTACCCCCCTGAACTATGATCCGCGTACCATCAGCAATCAGGCGCTGGACCATGGCGACAAGATATGCTTGGAAACACTGAGTGTATTTTGCAGCATGCTGGGTAGTGTTGTTGGGGATATCGCTCTATCGCACGGGTCGACAGGCGGCATTTATCTGGCAGGTGGCATCTTACCTAAAATTAGTGAGTTTTTTGTCAAAAGTGATTTTGTGGAACGGTTCCTTGACAAACCTCCAATGCAAGAGTTTGTGGGGAAGGTTCCCGTACATCTAATCATTGCGCCAGACGCCGCGCTTCGCGGTGCTGCTCTGCTATTCCGCGAGGCAGAAAAACACTCTACCGCTGCCTGAAGGAATTAACTATCCAACAAGAGTCTGAATACCCTTTTGCGCTCTCTAATTACGGCAGGTTCCTGCTCCTCCCGACCACTAATTCAGCATCAGGATAATCTACAAAAGGCTCTGACCTTCGAAAAAGGCGGAGCTTCACCATTATTCATACACCAAGAAAAAGAGAGCCCTAAGCCCCATAGCTCAAGCACACCGCAGCAAACATTAGCTTACTCTCTCATCCAGCCGGAAACTATGAGCTCCGCTCTGTCGCCGCGCCGCATAATCTGCATAAGAAATCGCACTAGCATAGGGTTCCGGTATATCACTGGCCCCGACCTCAAAAGCCTGCCGCCGATTGCCGCAATGAATCTGCCAGACCTTATCAGTCTTATACAAAACCAGTGGCACACCATCTGTTGTTACCACCACATAGGGAAACGGGCTGGTAATTGGTGTTTTCCGCGAGTATCGCGGATATAAAAAACTGCAGCTGGAAAAGTCCTGCGGTCCTCGCAGACCACCGATAATGCAATCAGTAAAGCTTGTGTCAGAGACGGCCGAAGCCTGCATATCTGCACATGTCAAATTACAGGAGATGAACTCACTGGCATCAACATCGCACGCCCGAAAAGATGCACCTGAAAAGTCGCACTTAAAAAATATCGTACCTGAAATCATAAGCAGGTGAAACTGGGCCTCGCTAAAATCACAGTTCACAAAAATAGTATCAGACCAATTTAAAATACTGCGAACCTTCAGCGCACTAATGTTTTCCTGCGCAAACTGTTCACCCATCACCAACTTATGGGAAGGGAACATATTTGTCAGCGTTTTCAGATCCATTCGACACCCCATACAAAAACTAAAGAACTTCCATGACGGATTTACCCTATCAGGGAAAGAATAGTCATGTTTGATTTGCAGACGGTAAATGTTTAAGTAAAATTTTATTAAAGGTGAATC
>JBFOLV010000095.1:0-5726 GCA_040830325.1 Kordiimonas sp.
ACAGTGACAGCATCAAGATCATGCCACTAAACCCAACAGTGGCCTTTGTAACGATCGCTAGCGTACTATCGAAACGTGCGGTTAACTCCTGCAACGATACAACGGAAAGTGTAGGATTTTCAGCTAAAAGCTTGCTGAGTTGTGGCCATGCAGCTTCGGGTAACTCCATGCTGCCCATATGATGTGTTGGCGCCTCGATATGTGGCACCGCGCCAGCAGGAACCTGGAACCAGTATGTTATATTGCTGCCGCCGGACTTAAAAACATGCGTCGCCGCAATAGTGAAATCATACAGTCTACCTTCAACATCGAATGTAAGCACATCACCAAGCTCAAGACCCATGTCCATCAACACTTCATCTTCAACAGAAACCTGCTGCCAGCTCGCTGTGTTTGGCTCCCACCAGCTGCCGCTGGTTACGCGATTATTTGCAGGAACAGTTTCTGACCAACTCAGGCGAATAGGTCGTTCTAGGCGCGCAGAAGTTTCGCTCGGCTGGCTAACAAAGTCAGCAATTGTTTTACCATTCACCCGCACAGCAAGTGCGTGCGTGAAAGGACTAGTATGACGAACTACACTGCCTGTTTCCTTGGCCCATGCCTCAATGGCGTTCATTTGATTGTCCTGTGCGTCGGAAATCATCAAATTACCATTCTCGGCCCGCAACTGGCTTTGCATGGCCCCGCCAATGTCCTTCATCAACATCAGCGTGAACAGCAGAAGCGTTGCGCATAACCCTAAACCCAAAATTTGGGTAGATTTGCTAAACAAGCGTTTCTTCATGATGAAAAATGCAAAAGGCAAGATGCCCGGACGTTTCCGGCCCCATACTTCGCCCACAGACAGGGAAAACCATGTCATAAACATCATCAACAATAGCGCTGCGCCCATCGCCGACAACGTCATAGCAGTCAACAGCCAGTTATCAGAGTATGCAGCTGCAAGGGCCGCAAGTGTCAAGAAACTCCATACTAATTGCCATAAGGCAAAGCCGCTCTGTGGTTGCTGGCGTACCAGTGAAACTACAGACGTACGAGCAAGCTGAACAAATGTTGGCACTTGCGCTGAAAGCAAAAGCAAGAAAACAAGCAACGTCGTTTTAAGGACCGGCGCGATATGCAGCCCAGCAGTTAAGCCGGAAAACTGGTTTTGCAGTTCAATGACGAGAAAATGCTGAGCACCATATGCAAACAATATTGCAGGCAGCAAAGCAGCAAAGAATGCAAATCCCCATTCCTGAAACGCTAGCCCCAAGCTCCTTTTAAGCGGAACCCCCATACTTCCATAAAGCGCTAAACGGTGCTTCTGTTGCTCAAGCTGACGACGTCCAGCCATATTGATAGCAATAGCAGCCATAAAAAAGAGCAAAACAGACGCAAGCCCTAAGAAGTTCTCAACGCGCACCCAATAAGCCGACAAGGGGTGCCTTCCTGTGTGACGGTCCAGCAGCTGTGCATCTGGGACATTTTTTTGTGCCCATGCAGTTACAGCCGGCCTTGCTGCGTCACTGGCCGCTAGAAGGTAACGATACCGGCGCTCACCCAGATTAAGTGTATCTTCAGGAAGCGACGCATGGTGCACCATCGCCCGCATCTCAACCGTGTGACCTTCCATTAACCGGTCAGGCTCATGCTGTAAAATTGCACCGACTGTCAACTCAGTGTTTGCAATAGAAACAGTCTCACCAACACTTAAGCCAAGCCGCGCTATAACGCGGCTATCCACCCAAATTTCACCAAACTTGGGTCCATTTGCCACAGGTTCAGCTATGCCACCAAGCTCGGTGCTTTTTGTCAGTTCACCTTGAACCGGATAAGCATCATCTACCGTCTTCAACTGTACGCGCTGCCATTCTTCCTTGCTGGTAAGCGCAATTGGCATAACGCTCGTTTCAGAAACAACATCAACAAGTCCAGATAGCTCTGCTTTCTGGTTATCAGCGAGCTTTTGGTACTGCGCGATCACCATATCAGACCCTAAAAGGGCCTTCAGGTTACCCTGCAGGTATGTCTGCACAGAGGCACTGGTCAGCGTTAATGTGGTTAGAAAGAAAACCAGAAACGCCTGTGTCCAACGCACAAGCCTGTTGTCTCTACCTTTCTTATTCTGCTGGTATGTTTGCCAAGCTAAGATGAAGTCCTTCATGCTACTTCCTCCAACTTGCCGTTCGATAGCCGGAAGCATTTGTCGGCACGAGCAGCCAGTGTCTGGCTATGGGTTACGAGCACTAACCCCGCCCCGGTTTCGCGCACGCAGTCAAACATCAATTCTGTAATTGCCCCAGAGGTATCTTCATCAAGATTACCTGTTGGCTCATCCGCAAATATAAAGCTCGGATCGGTTATGAACGCGCGCGCAATTGCAATACGTTGCTGCTCGCCGCCACTAAGCTGACTAGGCTTATGATCTGCGCGATCACCAAGTCCTACTTTATCCAGCCATTTTTCTGCTTTGGCTTGGGCTTCCTTATCTCCGCGCAATCTCAAAGGCAGCGCCAAGTTACTAATGGCATCAAGCTCTGGCAGCAAATGAAACTGCTGGAAAATGAAACCACTTTTCTGGCGCATCTCATCGATGGACAAAGTCTTACTTCCCAAATGGAAATGAATGTCGCCATTCTTGGGGCTTTCAAGGCCCGCAGCAAGTGTCAGCAAGCTGGACTTCCCCGCGCCTGACGGACCAATGATTGCTGTAGATTTTCCGATTTCAAGAACCAAATTAAGGTCATTAAACAGACGTACTATTTTATCGCCACTTTCAAAGTGGTGGCTGATTTTATCTAGTGTAATGGCATTTTGAGCTAGTGGTCGTGACATACTATCCTCCTACGATTTGGAGAAACGTAACCGGACAGTTGTGAAACAGATGTGAAACGTAAATTACGTGCTTGATCCGAACCGATAACGGTAATCAGACGGCGTGATATCAAACGTTTCCTTGAATGCCTTAGAGAACCTATCAGCTGACGCAAACCCAACTGCACTGGCAATACGCCCATACGGCATGTCAGTGCCTTCAAGTAACTGCTTGGAACGCTCTAATCTACGGCGTTTCACGTAGGCAATTGGGCTAACGCCAAGTTCAACGCCCAGTATGACAACTTCTTCACACAGTATTATCCAACCATACGTCACAAAATCCCAAAGCAATAATAATCTTCCCCGTACCTGACTCAAGCTAGACCCCAATATGGCTCAGCAGCTTCGCTGCCGAGCCTTTTTTGTGCTTCAGTCAAGACCCTACGATCAAGTAGATATAGATTCCCTTAATACTTATACGCTAGTGTGATCAGTGGGGATCCAGAGGAACAATATGGGGTGATGACATTACCCGCCTGAAAGGCCAGTGATGAGAGTACTTATTATCGACGATGATGAAGTCGATTATATGAATATCGAACGACAGTTTGGCCAAGCATTTCCCTCAGAATCCCATGAGTTCACATGGGTAAAAAAGCCTGAGATTAGCGATATTGCAGCCAAACTGGACGATAGTGACATCTGTTTCTTGGACCAACACTTAGGTGCCGAAACAGGTTTGGAGCTGTTGAAAGGCCTTGCTGCGCATGAATTGGACGTTCCAATCGTTTTACTCACAGGTAACGAAGATCCAGATATTGATGATCAAGCAATGGAGCATGGCGCCGCTGATTATCTGGTAAAAGACGACCTTACACCTTCGCTTCTAAAACGTGCTGTAAAATACAGTATTGCCCACAAAGATCATGAAAAAAGGCTGGCAAAGTTAGCATTTACAGATGGTCTTACCGGCCTTGCCAATCGTATCAAATTTGATCAGGCCTTGGAACTTGCGGTGCAAACCACTGCTCGCAATGGTCAGTATCTCGCGCTAGTTCTTATCGACCTAGATGATTTTAAAATGATCAATGATACATATGGACACGCTGCGGGGGATATTCTTCTGAAAGAACTGTCCGCAAGGATCAAGGAATTGGTTAGGCAATCAGATATTGTAGCCCGACTAGGCGGCGACGAATTTGGCGTTGTTATCAACGGTTATAGCAAACCCTCTGACATTCACATCTTAACTGACAAAATTCTAAGCGTGTTTGAAACACCACTGACTTACGGCGAAGAAACTTTCCACGGTAAAGGCAGTTTGGGTGTTGCCATTCTAGCACCAGACGAACAGCCGAGAGATGCAACAGCCTTAATGCGTGCTGCAGATGGGGCACTTTACCGTGCCAAACACAAGGGTAAGAATACCGTAATCTATTATGACCAGCGGCTTGGTGAAACCATTCAGCAATCTGCAAGCATGGAAAACGCCCTTACAAAGGCAATAGAAAACGAAGAGCTTGAGCTATATTTCCAGCCTAAAATCAATTCAGAGACACTAACCCTCAGCGGCGCGGAAGTACTGCTGCGATGGCACTGGGGCGAAAATGAAAGTGTCCCACCCGGCATATTCATTCCGGTTGCAGAACGATCTCTCAGTATTCTTGATATTGGCAAATGGGTTATCGAAGAAACTTGCCGCAAAATGCAAAGCTGGGCTCACACAGAACTAGCGACCGTGCCTATTGCAATCAATGTTTCTCCTATTCAACTCCAGTCCAGTACCTTCGTGGAGCATGTAACAAAAACACTTGCAGAATACCAAATTGATCCGAGCCTCATTGAGTTTGAAATTACGGAAACTACTTTGATGGAGCATGTCAACCATATCACGGATCGGATGAACACTCTGGCTGAACTAGGCTGCAAATGGGTCATCGATGATTTTGGCATTGGACATTCGTCTCTCAGCCGCCTCACTGATTTGCCTATATCTAAAATCAAAGTAGACCAAACCTTTGTGCAACAAGCCCCCACTTCGCCGTCCAATCAAAAGATATGCAGCATAATCGCCCTGCTCGCACACGAGTTAGACCTGTGCCTTGTAGCGGAAGGTGTAGAAACACTAGCTCATATCAATGCCCTGTCGTTGTTGCCCCACGATGAACTACAGGGGTATTATTTCAGCAAGCCGATGCCAGCTGCCGACTTTGAAGTATGGCTCAAGCCCGAAAAAGTATCAGAGTGTGTCGACAATTGGCTAGCGAATGCTGCAATCACTGAAGGTAAACTGCATTCAACATAAAAAAGGCCCGCTCAATGAGCAGGCCTAATCAAAATTATGTTCTGAGCTTAACTGCGCGGCGTCATGGTTAAACGCAGGTCCGTTGTACGCTTTCCGCGCTCAATTAAAACGACCACTACACGCGTTGGCTTTTGATAAACAAGGGTAATATCATCCGACTGAAATTCGCTGATCAGTTCCCAACCATCACCAGGCATGTTATCGATAAAGAAACGCTTTACGAGTGACGTTTCTGCGCGAACAGCAGCATAAACACGGCCATAAGTATTTGGCCCACTTCCATAGATGCTAGACTTTTTGTCATCGATCCGCGTACCCACAGGTAGTCGAATATCTCCAACAGGGGGGCCGATTTGCAACACAAGTTCCTCTGGTGGTTTAACACCAGTACCGTCATACGCGGCGGCGGCTTCAGCATCACCTGACTGTGCATTAACTGAAACCCCAGCTAGCATGACAACAGACATCACTGCCCCAAATACTGTCTTTAGCATGATATGCTCCCCGTAAACTCGCTGTATCATTAATTCATAGCGAGTAATAAAACACCAAGACAGCACCTGTCACTCGCTTTCTTGGTTAAGCAATTATAATTTACCGCTTATGAAGGAGGAATGAGTCC
>JBFOLV010000096.1:0-4588 GCA_040830325.1 Kordiimonas sp.
AATTGGTTCAATTCGTCAGCGTACCAAGAGATCGTACCGCTAAGAAATGAAGCTGCTGATATGACAATAAGCAGTTATGTAGTACCGGCTTAAAGTCTCTCCAGGAACTCTTGTTAACAGGGTTCTAATAGCCTCCCTTCCATCTTGGTTGGGAGGTTATTTTTCAGGCTTACATGCAGTGCTTTTTCATCCACGTTACGGTTGTTTCAGCCAATTCAATGCGCCGCCATGAGAAAGAGTGGTCGGCGTCGATGATCACATGTTTCAAGGGGGTCGCGCCTGCTAATTTGGCGACGTCAACGATGGGTTGTTGGGATGCGAGGCTAATTACTCTGTCTTTATCGCCGGAGATAACCATTAAAGGGCGACCAGAGAAACTGTTCATATAGGGTGGTAGCCGGAAAAATGTAGGGTTGGTGCCCACTTCCTTGAATAGATCAGCCATGGAGTAATCCTTTAGGCCGGGCACACTTGCGCCGCCAATCGCGATTTCTGCTGCATCTTCCTTTGGGTTAGAAATGGCAGCGGTAAAGTCGGCTGGAGCCACAGCTACAGTACAAGTGATGCTTTTGTCTTTTGCGCCGCTATAGATCGCATTGAAGCCACCAAGACTATGTCCGAAGAAACTTATCTTGGTCGGGTCTATCTTCATAGCTGAAGCATTTTCTCGCACAAAAGTAACAGCCGCAGCAGCGTCCTCAGTTACATTATGAAGTGTATAGTCACCCGCGCTTCCCCAAGCGCCTCGGTAATGAAAATAGAGAGTGTTGAACCCCGTGCGGCGCAGCGCTTGTGCCACATCAAGGTTTTTCTCATTCCCCGGGAACCCATGAAGGAAAATCACAGTTGGATGTGGGCCAGGGCCGTTTGCCGTATACATATGCCCCACCATTTCAGCGCCTGCGCTCGGGATGGTTAACTCAATCAAGCCTGGCGGTGAAGTACGGTCTATGTCCAACGGGTCACTTGTGGCGGGTGAGGCGCTTACTGTTGCAGACATAATAGAGGCGAAAGAAGATAAAACCAAACACTGGATTATATGTTTCATTAGAGGCTCCTAGCTTATTGGTGCAGATCCTACGTTCTCCTCCATAAAGTTAAAGCATTATTTGCACGTGCTTACGGTTGCCTGCGACAAGGTGACAAATTGCTTTATGGTTTTCTATGAGTTCTCATGAGGCACCCATAGAAGGAGATGACGGTGTCTGTAGAAGCGACAAGATTACCGCACGGAAGCCGACTGTCTGTGTTCCGGCGACAGAAAGATTTTTTGGATTGTTATAAGTCTGAAAATGTATCTGAAAAACATAGCATACGTGAGGCCGCGACAATTGCTTTGGCTGATGGGCCTGACTGGGTTCGTAAGTTGATGCAACTACGCAATAAGTTGGTGGCGCCGTTTGGGTTGAAATCTGGCGACATACAAAGTCTTGAAAGAGTGCCCGCGCAGCAATCAGGTGTAGATGACAGGCTTGGTATTTTTAGAGTGTACTCCCAAACCGATAATGAGTTGATCATGGGGGAGGATGATAAGCATCTTGATTTCCGCATCTCTGTTTACCGAGAAAGCAAGTCCCTATATCTGGCAACGTGGGTCCATCCCCACAATATTTGGGGTTGGGGTTACCTCAGCCTTGTTTTGCCATTCCACAAAGCAATCGTGCGTGACTCTCTCATGCGGTTAGAGGAAGCTTGAAAGCGATTTACGGTACGGGTTTAGTCTTGATATTTTAAGTCTAAACTATTTTTATTTTCTGTTAACTAATTTGCATTAGGTTCCGCAGCAATTTTAATGCTTCCTATTATCTATGGATGTTGGGGTCTATCCAGGAGTTACCATGTCTCGAGTATCTATCTTGCCTGTTGAGCAAGCCAATCACTTTGGTCCAGATGAAATTATTGTCTCAAAAACTGACCTAAAAGGTCGTATCACATATGCCAATGATGTGTTTTGTCGCCTTGCAGAAATGCCGACAAGTGATCTGATCGGTATGCCGCACAGCATCATTCGCCACCCGGACATGCCACGAACAATTTTTAGATTGCTGTGGGATGCACTTGGCCGCGGTGAAGAGATTTTCGCCTATGTAAAAAATATGGCAAAGAGCGGCCGTTATTACTGGGTGTTTGCGCACGTAACGCCGAGCTTTGATAAAAATGGCCATATCAATGGGTACCATTCTAACCGGCGCTTTCCTAACCCGAAGGCTATCCAAAAAGTTAGCGGAATATACAGGGATATATTGAAGGCAGAGCAGGGGTGTGTGAATGCGAAAGACGGCTTAGCGGCTGGTCATGCATTCTTTATCGATATGCTTTCTGCTGAGGGTAAAGATTATTCAGAGTTTGTTTGGGCACTGGAGAATGGTGATGTTTGAAATGTTTAACAAAGCAGATGCTTCTGGTGAACTGGCAAACTTAAGGGCACAAGTGGTCGAGCAACAATCGAAGTTAGATCGCTATGAAGCCGTTTTTGCGGAAATTGACGATGTGTTGTCGCGCGTGGGACAAGGAGATCTGTCAGCCAGATTTGTTCGCTGGGACGAATGCAAGCAGTCCAAGAACACTGTTGTGGCGTTTAATCGAGTTTTCGATTTGATGGATGCTTATGTGCGTGAAGCAGGGGCGGCACTTCGTGCGGCTGCCGCTGGAGAGTACCACCGTAAGTTTTTACAGCACGGCATGCCGGGTGATTTTGGACATGGTGCTCAGATCATTAATGAGATCACCGTTGAAATGCGGACCCGTGAGAAAGCCGTTGGTCAGCAACGTCTGGAAATGGCCGATAATTTTGAGCGCGAGATTATGGAAATTGTCACATCGCTCAGCAGCGCTATTTCTCAAACAAGTGATAGTGCTGCGGCTCTAATGGAGCAGGCGAATGAAACTCGCTCTCTATCTTCAGGTGTTGCATCTGCTGCAGAGCAGATGGCGGGGAATGTTGAAACCGTTGCAGCCGCAGCTGAAGAGATGTCAGCGTCTGTACAGGAAATAGCAACGCAGGTTAATTTGTCTTCCAGTAAAACAGGCTCAGCCCTTTCAGGCGCTGACGACGCGTCCTCCCGCATTAATGCTTTAAGTGAAGCCTCCGCGACCATTGGCGAAGTTGTAAATTTGATTAGTGATATCGCAAACCAGACAAACCTACTTGCCCTCAATGCAACGATTGAGGCAGCGCGCGCAGGTGAAGCAGGTAAAGGCTTTGCCGTTGTTGCAAGCGAAGTGAAATCGTTAGCGCAGCAAACAGCAAATGCGACGGGCGATATCAGTGAACAGGTTCGCTCTATTCTTGAACGCACAGAAACATCAGTTGCTGCTGTCGCGGGTATTAGTAAAGCGATTACTGAACTTGGCGAGGTGTCAAATTCGATCGCGGCAGCAACTGAGGAACAAACAGCTACTACGGTGGAAATCAGTACAAGTATGCAGGAAGCACATCGAGGCACACAGGAGGTGTCAGGTAGTATTTCTCAGGTGAGTGAAACAGCTACGCAGACATTCAACCGTGCCGAAGAGCTATCGCAAGCGTCAGCAGATTTGGCAAAACAAACGAACCTGCTGCGGCAGCGTTCAGCAGATTTTTTAACAACAATTCGAGATTTGTAATCGCAAAGTGCTTGCAACCCAGATGCGCCTGATTAGCATCTGGGCTGTTAGTTACTTCTTTAACTTAAGGGTGAACTTAATCTCGGTTTGACCGTCAGGGGTAGCAAGTGATGTGGTGCCGACAGCTGTCCAAGCGGGATGCGGCTCATTCATTAATTCTTTTCGTACATCAAGAATAGTACGCATCTGGCGTGGTAGGTCTGTATGGAAACTGGTCATCTCAATGATGTCATCAAGAGTGGCACCAGCAGGGGCTATCATTTTTTCCAGTGTCTTAAATAAATTACGCAACCCATTTGCATAGCGTTGTTCATAAGTGCCCTCACCGGAGAGGCGAGAAATCATGCCTGATACATATATTGTATCGCCAATTTGCAAAGCAGGTGAAAAGCCAAAATCTTTATAGATTTCTTCCCACCCCTCGGGAATGAGTGGTGTGGCGGTTTGCCGTGATCCATCCGCAGTAACTGTTGTGGCTGCAGAGGCCGTCAGTGCTGCAGCAATAATGAATTGTTTAATCATAGTGACCAGTCCTCCGTTGTTGGCATGATGAAGCTTAACGAAGGGATGGCGAGCCGCCAATTTACGATCTTGTGATTAGCCCAACCGGTTTAGGTGGAGAAAATTACCAACTACTTTTCAAAAACAAGGGATGCGGTCACGGGCACTATTGGACTAATCACATCTAGCCCTGCCAGTTCCTTTAACTTGTCGAGGCCGCTACCAAGTTCAAACTCATCTACATCAAGAAGGATAGGCGCCGCTGTATCTACTGCAAACTTGTCATCTGCAATACGGGTAACAAAGGCGTCAAACTCGATGTCCGATGATACACCATGCAGGTTAAGTTGAGCAGATAGTGAGACAATTGACCTGCTACCAATTGCCATGTCGCTGTAGTCGGCAGGACTTAATGCGGTAGTAATTGTTGCTGTTGGGAAATTTACTGTTTTGAAGAAGAATTCCCGCATACGCTCGTTGC